>CAIYZW010001028.1 GCA_903930725.1 uncultured Bacteroidota bacterium | reverse complement strand
TTCTGTTACCGACGGAAATGGTTGTACAGTAGCTGTTAATCAACCAAGTACAATCACAGTAAATCCATTACCTACCTATTCCTATGTAATTTCTGATACCGACATTTGTTACGGTGAAGAAGTAACTTACACCGAATACTTTGAAGGTACAGCACCATGGACAGTGGAATATTATTGGAATGGTACATTGGAAACATTCATCACATCTGATAATCCAAGCATTACAACCGAGGTTCTATACGAAACCAGTGTTTATGAACCTGGTTCTGTTACCGACGGAAATGGTTGCACAGTTGCTGTTGACCAGCCTGCTACAATTAATGTTCATCCATTGCCAGTATTTGATTGCCCTGCTTATGGTCCATTCTGTTTAGGTGAAAGCGCTGTTACCTTTACCGAAGTTGGTGTGTTCACATTCGAAGGAATTGAAGTTGAAGGTTGGGATCCTTACACTGTCGGTACATTCACATTAACCTACACCGAAACCAATGAATTTGGTTGCTCAGCAAGTTGCGAATTTTCAATCACCGTAAACCCAGCTCCTATTGCTGTTTGCGAAGACTTGGAAATTTGCGAAAATGCTGGTGTTTACACATTCCCGGCAGCTATGTATGTCGAATACTACTATAACAATGAATTAGTAGCATCATTTGATCCTTCAGTTGGAGCAGGTGATTACACAATTACAAAAGTTGTTGGAAATGAATTTGGATGTACCGACGACTGTACATTTACAATTACGGTACTCCCAATTCCTGTAATAGTTAGCGATCCTGCAAGTGTTGATGTGTATTATGGAAATGTTGCAGATTTTGCCGTTACAGCTGACTTTGCAATTAGTTATCAATGGTACGGCCCTAACGGGATTATTAGCGGAGAAACAGGAAATTCATTGACACTATTCCCTGTAACCGTTGAGGATGAAGGTGCATACTATGTTGCTGTTATAAATGAATGTGAAACTGTAAATAGCGCCATTGCGAATCTTGACGTTCTTCCATGGGAACAAAAGATTGATTTGATAGTAAAGAACAATGGTGTTTCAACCAACCTAAGTTTGATTAATGACGACGTGGCATCTAATGTAGCTCCATTGGTTGCGGCTGGTAAATTAGCAAATATGAGGTTTATTGGACCTACTCAAACTTACGTTCCTGGTGGTCTTTCATTCCCATGGACAGAGAACAGGGGCGCTGTACTTAGTTTGAAATCTGGCTGGCCAACTGCTTCGATCACTGTTGTCGGATGGCCTACACTTGGAACTTTGGTTAGTTTACCAGCAGGCGCATCTTATCTGCCAGTTTGGAGTCAGGGTTCCGTAGAAGTTGTTGATGTTTTCCTTGCAAATGGACCCAATGACTATATTATGGGCGTTACCGAAGCTGGTAAAGTTTACTGGCCAGCAAGAGGCTTGGCTTCCTTAGTATATCTTGTTCCTGGTCGTGCTTATGCTGTTTCAATTGCAGCTGCCAGAACTTTCGATTTTGATGTTCCGATCGTTGACGGCGCTAATACAGAGGTTAGTTTACCTGCAAATAGCACTTCATGGAATGACGTTGAAAATACTGGTACTGTACATGCGATTGCTGTTATGAATACTGCATTTGCTCAGTTACAAGCTGGTGACGTAATTGGTGTATTTAACCAAAATGGCACTATCGCTGGTATGGTTCAGGTAGATGATCTGAAAAATAATGTATTCCTTGGCGTTAATGCTGATAATAACTACACCGACGAAACCGAAGGTTTTGTTGATGGTGACCTCATGACATTTAAGGTTTACCGCAATGGTGAAGTTATGGATGCTACTGCAACTTTTGATCTTTCGATGCCAAATACCAATATCTTTAGTGGTGTTGGTGTATCAGCAATCGACGGATTAAAATTAAGCGCTACCTCTATCAATGAGGTTGGATCTGAGCTTAATGTTCAATTATTCCCGAATCCAGCTAAAAACTATGTTAACATCCAGACAAACTTCGAAATTAAGAGTGTAAAGGTTGTTAATTATGTTGGACAGGTTGTATTTGACCGTTCAGTTGATCAGATGGAAATCCAGATCAATACTTCTAACTTTGGTTCAGGAATGTACTTTGTACAAATTCAAAGCATTGACGGAACCGTTGTAACCAAAAGGCTTACTATTAACTAATAGTTAGTCTGGGATATTTAAAAAGGGGAGCTAATAACTCCCCTTTTTTATTCTAATGAATCCCGTAATCATATTAGTGTTACCACTACAAAAATCATTAGTTTTGTTAACTTTAGTCCCAATCTCAAAAGTTTGATGCGAAAAATTCTTATCCTTTTTGTTTTTATGGTTTGTGCTGCTTCGTTAGCAGCTCAGAGTTCGGGAAACACGCTTCAACTCATACACGACAGCATATTGAAAGCCTATTTTGTGCACCGCGACACAATGACTGTCAGAACCTGGGTTAATGTGATTACGGCTAATAAATATCTCGAGGAAATCAGGATAATTGACTCAATTCTTTTATTAGAAAATTCAAAAGCTATCGAAAAACCCTATCAAATGATCAATGATTTGCAGGAGGAAATTGATAGCTTAATCAAACACAATCAGATCCAAAACGAAAGGCCAATTTCGGTAAAAGCCCGGTCATCTTTAGGAAATACTACTTATCTTTTCATTATTCTCATTTCTGTTATATTCCTCACTCTCTTTGTATTGCTTTTCTTTGGTTATTCTGCTTCTAAGCGGAAAGCAAAAAACAGGGAGAACGAATCAAGGAATTTCCTTTCGAAACTAAATGAAGCTAACGATGAGATCGAAAAGATGCAACAGACTGAAAAGGATTTAGCTCATAAATTTAATTTAATGAAAACTGATTTTGATGATCAGATCAAGAAATTGTTGTTGTTAAAATCTGCTATTGAGGACGAAAAAATATTGCTCGAAAATCAAATTATTGAAGTTAAGAAAGCGTATGATCATGAAGTTTTAAGGCGGATGGAAATGGAATCGGATATGGTTTTATCTCAGCAAAAAGATCGGTTATCCCGCAATGACAGCACGGAAAAAAATAAGATATTTGGTCTTGAGGAAAAAATTAGGTTGTTGGCGATTGAAAATGAAAAGATTACTACAGATTTGGATAAAACTTTAGCCGCCCTGGAGGGTGAGGTTAGTATCAGAAAGAATTCCGAGATTTCGTTAAATGGCTTGATTTTTCAGTTGGAACATGATGGTTTTTTGCAAGACGGAAATCGCGATGTGGCGAACATTACCGACGGGATGAAGACTTATAAAAAGCTTCTTATCGAAAATGAGCTGTTATCGAAAGCATTGGAAGAAACTCGTTCCGATTATAATAAGGAGTTAATTCTGAAAAGACAAATGGAGGAAGATTTGAATCAAATTATTGCACGGTTTAAAACAAATAATTCTCAATAGTTTCCTGCCGTTGCACTCGATTTGGACTGTGATCCGTCTGTAATTTTACGGCATTTTATAGTTCGTCAGAAACCCATCATCCCTTTTTTTGTTAAAGGTTAAAAAGGTTTTCTAATTTTGTCAAAAATCCATAAATAGTTCGTAAAATGAAAAAAATTGTATTGGTACTGGTATTATTGTTTTCAGGGACTTTATTTGCCCAGGAAATCAACAAAATAATGGTTGACCCTGATTTGAAATCTGACATTCTTATTGGCCGGTGCAACCGCGAAGGGTTGAATCTGCCGCCATTTTCATCTTTTTTTAATGAATTCTATGCCAAATATTCACCTGACGAAAACATCGTTAAGCAGCTTAAAAAGAAAACGGGTGATCTTAAAATTTTAGTATTGATGGGTACCTGGTGTGATGATAGCCGAGAGCAGGTTCCTGCATTTTTTAAAGTGTTGGATGGGCTTAAATTTTCTGATTCAAAGGTCGAAATTATTTCTGTTAACCGAAAAAAAACCGGAGGCGACGTTGATGTTTCCGGTTTGAATATCGAAAGAGTACCAACTTTTATTTTCTACCGGAAGGACAGAGAAATCGGCAGAATTATCGAGAAACCATCGAGTACACTCGAAAAAAGTATGTTGCTCATTCTTAGCCAGGAGTAACTTAAAATTATCCTTTGTAATGAAGATTTTCCGATCAATTCCTGAGACAAAAAATTTTGTCGGAGCACTGAAGAATAACCGGGCTTCAATTGGTTTTGTTCCCACAATGGGCGCTTTGCATCCGGGGCATATTTCGCTGATAGAGCGTGCTAAGAGGGAAAATGACGTTGTTGGATGCAGCATTTTCGTGAACCCGATTCAATTTAATAATAAAGAGGACCTTGAGAAATACCCCAGGACTTTTGATGAGGATGCGGAGAAGTTGATTAATGCTGGCTGTGATTTTATTTTCAATCCGGGAAATAATGAAATGTACCCTAAACCTGCGACTGAGCAATATGATTTTGGTCAACTCGATAAGGTGATGGAAGGCGCGCACCGGCCTGGTCATTTTAACGGTGTAGCCGTTGTAGTCCGGAAATTATTCGATATTATGAACCCCACCCGTGCTTATTTCGGAATGAAAGATTACCAGCAATTGTGCATTGTTACAGCGATGACCAAAAATCTAAAACTGGCGGTACAGATAGTTCCTTGTCCAACTATTCGTGAAACTGATGGATTGGCAATGAGTTCCCGGAATGTGAGGTTGAGCCGGGAAGCACGACAAATTGCTCCGGAAATTTACCGGATTTTGCATGATGCAAAGCAAAAACACTCCTTAATGAGCCCATTTGAACTTGAAAACTGGGCTAAAAATGAGTTTTCAAAATTTGAAGAATTTACTGTTGAATATTTTGAAATTGTTGATTCAAAATCTTTGCAGTCGTTTGGGAATTGGTCAGATGTCGAAAGTGCAATCGCATGTACGGCGGTTTTTTTGGGAGGTGTGAGGCTGATTGACAATCTAATCGTTTATTAACAACTTTGCAAAGGATGAATATTGAGGTTTTAAAATCGAAAATACATCGTGCTACAATTACAGGGGCAAACCTGAATTATATTGGCAGCATTACCATTGACGAAAACCTGATGGATGCTGCTAATCTGATCGAAAACGAGCGGGTTCATATTTATAATATCAACAATGGCGAACGCTTTGAAACATACGTGATAAAAGGTGAGCGGGCTTCGGGTGTTGTTGGGCTAAATGGTGCTGCTGCCCGAAAAGTGCATGTTGGCGACTTTGTGATTATCGTCTCATACGCTTCGATGGATTTTGAAGAAGCAAAAAGTTTTGTTCCTGCCATCATATTTCCGAATCAACATAATAAAATCAGCTAAAGCATTGAAAAAGAACTTTATTTCGGTACTTAAAATCTCCTTTTTCTTAGCCATTGGAATTTTCTTTATTTGGATTTTCCTGAGCAAATTAACACCTGACCAAAAGACCGAAATCTGGAAGTCCTTTGTTAATGCAGATTACACATGGGTGATTGTTTCGATTTTCGTTGGAATTTTAAGTCACATCGTCCGGGCTTTGCGCTGGAATAGTCTTATCGAAACGATGGGTTACCGGCCAAAAATCTCAAACACCTTTTTTGCAGTGATGATTGGTTATCTTGCCAACATGGCCTTGCCAAGATTAGGCGAAGTTACCCGCTGCGGCGTATTGACCAAATACGAGAAAGTCCCGATTAACAAATCCATTGGCACTGTAATAATCGAGCGAAGCGTTGATATGGTGGTGTTTATTTTACTTTTCTTTTTAAACCTCATCATCTTTTTTGATAAAATCAATAATTATGTTCAGGAAAAAGTCTACGGCCCTCTCGGCGAGAAATTCGATTTTAGTGAAAAACTGACCTATTATTTTTTCGTTTTTCTGATTGTTTTTGCTGTTTTTGCAGGTCTGTTTTTTATACTAAGAAGAAGAATCCAACGGCTAAAAATCTATAAAAAGGTTATCGAGCTGTTGTCAGGATTGTGGCATGGGCTATGGTCGGTTGCAAAAATCAGAAAGCCATGGACATTTGTGTTTCAATCGCTTTTGATCTGGGTACTGTATTACCTGATGGTATATTTATGTTTTTTTAGCCTTCCGGAAACTAATCACCTGGGCTGGGACGCAGCTTTATCGCTGCTGATTTTCGGCTCAATCGGGATAATGGTTGTTCAGGGTGGAATTGGAATTTATCCTGTCATTATTTCACAAACACTTGTTATTTATCAGGTTGCTAGTACCACAGGTTACGCTTTGGGGTGGCTAATTTGGACAGCTCAAACGTTGATGATTGTAATTTCCGGAATTGTGTCGCTTATTTTACTTCCAGTTTTAAATAAAACAAAGAATGAAAAAACTTGAATTTATCGAATCTAAAATCGTTAAGAATAAAGAAGACTTAAAATATCAACTCGGCTATTGGCGGTTTAAATCCGAAAAGATCGTTTTTACGAATGGCTGCTTTGATATTCTTCATCGCGGACATATTGATTATCTTGCAAAAGCGGCTGATGAAGGCAATGTGCTGATTATCGGCCTCAATACTGATAATTCAGTTAGCCGGATTAAAGGAAACAGCCGGCCAATTCAGGATGAAACCTCCAGGGCAATGATTCTGGCTGCATTATCTTTTGTAAATGCAGTTGTTTTTTTTGATGAAGACACACCTTATGAATTGATTAAGTTTGTGCAGCCCGATGTTTTGGTAAAAGGTAGCGACTACAAGGCCGAAGATATTGTAGGTTACGATGTTGTGATGGCAAAAGGAGGTTATGTAAAAACAATTGACTTCCTGGATGGATTTTCGACCAGCCGAATTATCGAAAAAATTAGTAAAACATAGTCCGTAAAAGTCATGGCAAAAGCCAAAACTGTTTTCTTTTGTCAATCATGCGGGCATCAGTCGCCCAAATGGCTTGGTAAGTGCCCATCGTGCAACGAATGGAATACTTTTGCCGAAGAAGTCATTCAAAAAGAAACTTCCCGAAATTCCCTTGCCGATTTTTCATTGTCACGAAACAGCCTTCCAAAACAAATTAAAAACATTGAAATTGAGGATGAACCGCGGATTGACACAAGAAATGCTGAGTTAAACCGTGTTCTTGGCGGTGGAATGGTCCCTGGCTCTGTAATTCTGGTAGGAGGGGAGCCGGGCATCGGAAAGTCAACATTAATGTTGCAGGTTGCCCTGAAATTGAAAGGCCTGAATGTACTTTATATTTCGGGTGAAGAAAGCGAACAACAGATAAAAATGCGCGCTCAGCGGCTGGGAGAAGGAAATCCTGAAAGCTATATTTTGACAGAAACTTCGATAAATGCTATTTTTGGCCATCTTAAAAATCTGCAACCTCAGGTAATTATTGTTGATTCGATCCAAACACTTCATACCGACATAATTGACTCTTCGGCAGGCAGCATTTCACAAATAAAAGAGTGCGCCAACCAGTTGCAGCAATATGCAAAAATCACAAACACACCAATTTTTTTAATCGGCCACATCACCAAGGATGGACAATTAGCTGGCCCGAAGCTTCTCGAACACATGGTTGACACGGTTTTGCAGTTTGAAGGCGACCGCAATTATGGCTACCGGATTCTTAGGGCTGTTAAGAACCGCTTTGGCTCAACCTCGGAACTTGGAATTTACGAAATGCGCAATGATGGACTGCGGGAAGTTTCAAATCCATCGGAGATTTTGATTTCGCATCGCGACGAACAACTCAGCGGCATAACCATCGCTGCGACCATGGAAGGTTTGCGGCCAATGCTCATCGAAACACAGGCACTGGTAAGTTCGGCGGCCTATGGCATGCCCCAGCGCTCTACAACAGGTTTCGATTCGCGAAGGCTCAACATGCTGCTGGCGGTTTTGGAGAAGCGCAGCGGTTTTCGTTTGGCTTCAAAAGATGTATTTCTGAATATTGCCGGTGGCATTCGTGTTGACGACCCAGCGATTGACCTTGCCGTGGTTTCGGCAATTTTATCTTCAAACGAGGATATGCCCGTGAGTCAAAAGGTTTGTTTTGCTGCCGAAGTTGGTCTTTCAGGCGAAATACGGGCTGTAAGCCGGATCGAACAACGCATTAGTGAAGCCGAGAAATTAGGCTTCGAAAAAATCTTTATCTCAAATTACAATTTCAAAAGCCTGATCAAGAAAGCCCAAAACATTCAGCTTGTCCCGGTTTCACGGATGGAAGATGTGTTCAGAGCTTTGTTTGGATGAGCGTTTCGGTTGTTATCCGTTACTTTTATAGTGCACGGCCATTATAAGAGTTTTATCGTTAAAAATCTGCCTATCTTTGTGCTTTAACATAAAAATAGTACTCCATGATAACACTTCAGGTAAGTTTTGAAAATGAAAAGTATGCCACCATGTTTGCCGAACTGATCGCAATTTTTCCGTTTATAAAATCTGTCGAAATTCCAGAATTAACCATGTCCTATCATAGCAAAACTATTGATATGGAAGAAACGTTGGTTTTTCCACCACAAATAATTGGCGATCCCTCTAAATATTGCGGACTTTGGGTGAATAAGGAAATTGTTGACGTTAAGCAATTTAGAAACGAATTATGGCAAAGAAAGGGATAACAGCAAAAATAGTTTGTGATACCAACGTATTTATTAACTATTTGAAAAAGGATGGGCCAACTGTTTTTGCAGTCGAAAAGATTGGTCATCAAAACATTGTAATGCCAATTATTACGTATCCCTTCGGTCACCGACACCTTGTACAGAATAGATTAAAGCTGTATTATTGCCCGGGCAGAAGTTTGTGCAGTTGATTAGCCGGGTAATCAGGAAGGATTGTTAATGCTTTTTTCAGCCATTCAAAAGGCTCAACATTGTTGATTTTGCATGTGGCCATGAGCGAATAGATCATTGCTGCCTGTTGCGCCGCTTCGTGTGATCCGGCAAAAAGATAGTTCTTACGGCCTAATGCAACGGGGCGGATTGAATTCTCGATAAGGTTGTTGTCTATCTGAAAACGGCCATCCTCAACATACCTCACCAG
>CAIYZW010001027.1 GCA_903930725.1 uncultured Bacteroidota bacterium | reverse complement strand
GGCTTTACCTGGTGACACGCTTATAATTGTGGATAAACAGGTTTTTATTGACGGAAAAAAAGCTTTCACTCCCGAAAACATGCAGTTTAACTACATAATTACACCAGAAGGACGAAATTTTAGCCAGCCCGAAATGTCGAAGCTTACCGAATCGCTTGGTGTGAGCGAGTTTTGGCCGTATATGGCAAATACTGTTCTTATGCCACTTTCCGAAAAACAGGCCGCCATTATAAAGTCGAATCCGCGGGTAAAAAGCGTCGAAAAGAGTCTTGAACCAAACGGGTCGAATTATTTCCCAATGGGAGGTACCACAACGCCTATATTCCCTCATGACCCTGCCCATTTTACATGGAATCAGGATAATTTCGGTCCGCTGGTTATGCCAAAAGCTGGGGCAACCGTCAGGATTAGTCCTGAGAATATCGCACTTTACCGCAAATTAATTGATGTTTACGAAGGAAATGATCTGCTTGAGAAGAATGGGGAAATTTTTATCAATGGAACCGAAGCAACAAGCTATACTTTTAAGCAGGATTATTTCTGGCTCATGGGCGACAACCGCGATAATTCGGCTGATTCGCGTTTCTGGGGTTTTGTTCCCGACGATCATATTGTTGGAAAAGCAGTGTTTGTATGGCTTTCGCTGGATAAAGACAAAGGCTGGCTGAGTGGAAAAATCAGATGGAATAAATGTTTACGAACCGTTAAATAAAACGCATTTTAATGAAAAGAAAAATCTTATTGCTGCTGGTTTTTGCAACGATTTTTGCTTCAAACAACGCGCTTGCTGCAAAGAAAAAACCGTTCAAGGGAAAAGTAACCTACCAGATTTCGTACGACGCCAAAGATTTACCCGAAGGTGCTGTCCAAATGATGCCCAAAACAATGACCATGTATGTTGGCGATAACAAAACCAAAACTGTGTTATTTACCGGCATGGGCAAGCAAAGTGTTGTGTTTGATCTGAACGAAAAAACCAAAACTGCCTTTATGGACATCATGGGACGAAAGTTCGCCATTAAAAGTTCTTATGAAGATATTCAGAAGGAATTTTTAAAAGAACCCGAATCGAGTATTGAGATTTTAGATGAAACAAAGGACATTGCCGGATTCCCATGTAAAAAAATCAAAGTAATTCTAAAGAACAGATCAACCGGCGATACCACACAAAATTATGCATGGTTCACCACCGAAATAAATGTAAACCCGGAAATCAATTTCAGCGATGCCTTTTTTTACCAGGTTAATGGTGTTTTGATGGAATATCAGCTCGATACAGGCCAGGGCTTTATGATGAGTTTTCTCGCAACCGAGGTTGTTAAGGAAAAAGTTTCGACAAAAGAATTTGAAGCCCCCGAAGGTTACGAAATAACCACAAGAGAGAACCTGATGAAAATTCTTGGTGGGATGTAACCGGTTAGGTTTTTTTTTGCCTGTTGCTTTTTAATTGATATTTAATGATTTACAGAATTATTGATTTTGTCAGATCATTGCTGTTGCCACAAAATATTCCGAAGTAAATTCTGCCAAAAACTTAAAACTTCGCATTCTGTTCAAATCTCCTCAAGTTAATTATTGCTTAAATATTACATTTGTGGCAAATTTTCAACCCAACTCAAATGCCGGCAAAAACCAACACTTTTAAGAAGGAAAAAGTAGAACAGAAAGCCAAAAAAAAAGGTGACAAAAAAAAACGACCTTTTAAAAATCCTTTCAGTTCGATAATCAGTTTTTTTAAAAACAGGAAATTCCATCAGATTTTTGGATTGTTCCTGATGCTTTTTTCCATATTTCTGGCACTTTCATTTTCATCTTATTTTGTGACCTGGAAGGCTGACGACACCCTTTTTAACAAGGATTTCATTGATATTCTGAGCGATAACACCATCAAATCCGAAAACCTGATGGGAAAAATCGGCGCATACATTTCCAATATTTTCATCAAACAAGGTTTTGGCCTGGCATCCTATT
>CAIYZW010001026.1 GCA_903930725.1 uncultured Bacteroidota bacterium | reverse complement strand
CCTCCCTTTTTGGGGAGGGGGTTGGGGGTGGGGTGCGATTTCCGTGTGAAAATAAATTACAATCATTTTTAAACAGGTTCTAAATCGTAAATAAAAATTCTTCTTTCTTCATTATAAATTAGCTCATCCAGTCGGTGATTTCCTGTTTGGCCCACTTTGAAGTTACCTTCTTCAGTTGTGACCAGAACCCCAAAGAGCTTCTCCCGGTAATATCCCCCGCGCCAAATTTTGATGCGTTCCATCCTCCGAAGGAGAATGGTTCGCGCGGCACCGGAACCCCGATGTTGATCCCGATCATTCCTGCGCTTGCATTCTGGGCCACCATTTTGGCAATCGCGCCGTTTTGGGTGAATGCGGATGCAGCGTTCCCGAACGGGCTTTCATGCTGGATGGAAAGAGCCTCTTCCACGCTTTTGGCCGATATGATTTCGAAAACCGGTCCGAAAACTTCGCTTTCCGGCATTTTGGCATCGGTTTCCCGCCAGTCTATGATTGTGGGACCCAGGTAATATCCATTCGGATCGGCGGTGTCATCTGCACCGAACTTACGGCCATCAACCAGCAATTTTGCCCCTTTCAGTTCAGCATCGTTGATATATTTTATCAGATTTTCCCTCGACTGCCGGGAGATGATCGGGGGCATTTTCACCCCGGGGATGAATTTCGACGCCTCGAGGCAAAGCCTGTCAATGATCGGATTCACATTCCCCACGGCGATCATGACCGAAGCGGCCATGCACCGTTGCCCGGCAGAGCCGCACATGGATGCCGCGATGTCGGATGCCGAAAGCTCAAGATTGGCATCGGGCAGCACGATCAGATGATTTTTTGCGCCTCCCAAAGCAAGGCAACGCTTCAGGTTGGAAGTGGCACGACGATAAACGATCTGCGCTACAGGAGTCGAACCCACGAAAGAGACTGCTTTAATGTCCGGATGGTCGCAGAATGCTTCCACCACCTCCTTCGCGCCGTTCACGATATTGAAAACCCCGTCGGGCAAACCGGCCTGTTTCAGCATTTCCGCCATTTTCATGGCAGTGACCGGAGTTAATTCAGACGGTTTCATTACGATGCAATTTCCCAATGCAATGGCATTTGGCACGGTCCAGTGGGGAACCATGTGTGGAAAATTAAACGGATTGATGCTGGCAACCACGCCGAGCGGTGCGAATTCTGAGCGACATTCCACCCCCACACTTACTTCCAGCACTTCCCCGGTGGCAATTTGCGGCACAGAGCAGGCAAATTCTGTCAGTTCGATGCTTTTGCGGACTTCGGCGATTGCTTCGTCCATCGTCTTGCCATTTTCTTCATGGATGATTGCGGCCAAAGATTCAACGTTTTGTTCTACGATTTGCCGGTAGGTGTATAAAATCTGTGAACGCATTTTGGAAGTCATCCCCGACCAGGCCGGAAAGGCGTTTTTCGCCGCAATCACCGCCTTGTCCACATCACTGTATGTTGATAATGGAACTGTTGAAATAATTTCGCCGGTCAATGGGCTGTCAACATCGATTCGTTTATTTGTGCATGGAGAAAACTCTCCGTTGATGAAATTTTTAACCTCCTGGTATTTCATGTTTTGATTTTTTTTTGGTCAGACAAATATACGTTTTCTTTATCTTGTCAGGATTTGTGGCATTTGTGCACAATTAATTTATTTTTGCTGAAATCTTTGTTTCAAACCGGATCAAATATTCCGGGAAACCGGATGCAATTACAATTCATTCAAAAATCACCAGGTATTTAAAATGGTAGAACATCATTATAATCAACAGGAAGGCATTATGTACGCTAAGGTTACCGGGAGGGTTGATTTTCAGGAGATGCTTGCCAGAGCCAACGGTTTAGGCCAGATGAGCCAGATTACGAAAAAATTAAAGATACTGGAAGATGCCAGGGGCATTGTTGTCGATTTCAGGAGCTCCGATCTGAATATTCTGATTAAGATAATCGAAGAAAATGTCGGTGATTTTGAATTTGTAAGGCATGCCGTAATTCACTCTGAACCAACTGGTACTGCCTACGCGATGCTGACAAGTCAGATCAGCAACTCAGATAAATATAAAATCATGGCATTTTCCACTGAAGAAGCTGCCAAACAATGGTTGAAGTGTTGGTGACGCGCTTGAAAAGTTGAAAAATGGCTCCGGTTACCTTTAAACAATCTCATAATCCATCTGCTTCCTCGCCAAATCTATCCGCTTGACCCGGATCCGCAATTTGTCGCCCAGTTTAAACCGGTTGCCGGAACGCTGCCCGATAATCTGGTAGTTCTCCTCATCGAGATAGTAATAATCATCCTCAAGGTCGCGCAACCGGATCATGCCTTCGCACTTGGTCCCGATGATCTCGGCAAAAATGCCCCATTTGCCCACGCCGGAAATGAGCGCATCAAACTGTTGACCGATCTTGTCCAACATATACTCGGCCTGCTTTAATTTCACCGACATCCGTTCGGCATCCACCGCCCGACGCTCCATCTCCGAAGCGTGTTCACAGCGGGGTTCGTATTCCCCTTCTGTTACCGATGGGGCATTGTTCATGTAATCATGCAATAGCCGGTGAACCATGAGGTCCGGGTAACGGCGGATGGGAGAGGTAAAATGGGTATAGTGTGGAAACGCCAGTCCGTAATGGCCGATGTTGTGGGTGGAATAGTAAGCCTTTGACATGGTCCGGATGGCAATCGACTCGATCATGGTTTCGGTGCCCGTGCCTTTGATATCGGCGAACAGTTTGTTGAACGAATCAGCCAATGACTTCTTCGAGTTGAGCTTCATCTTGTAACCCAGCCGTTCGAGGAACTGGGAAAAATTCTCCAACTTCTCGGGGTTCGGGGTGTCGTGGACCCGATATACAAATGTCTTCACCGGCTTATTGTCGTGCTTCTTCCCGATGAATTCCGCCACTTTGCGGTTTGCGAGCAGCATGAAATCCTCGATCAGCTTGTTTGCGTCCTTCATCTCCCGGATATAGATGCCTAAAGGTTTTCCT
>CAIYZW010001025.1 GCA_903930725.1 uncultured Bacteroidota bacterium | reverse complement strand
TCAGGCTTTTCCAGTATCTGAACGAAACTAAAAGAAAGTACATTTTAGCAAGTCAAAATATTTATTTTAAAGAAAGGAGATAAAAATGAATTGGTTTGAAATTAAAATTTCAATTAAAAATGATCTGAATTCTAGGGGTCTAAGTGATCCAAAGATTAGATTAAACGCACTTGACAATCTGGAACAAATACTTAAAAAGCATTTTCCGGAGTACATTCAAAACCCACAAGAAAAATTCAATAAAATTGAAAAAAATGAATTCAAAGAAAAAATTGCAAAGCACAAAGCAAATGGGAAATTGAATTCAGCTGAAAGTAGCATAATAAATGAAATATATTACAGAGTATGATAATGAAAAAAGAAGGATTCAAACCAGTAGTTGACAAAAATACTGAAGTCTTGATTTTAGGGACAATGCCAGGAGACCTTTCCATACAGACGGGTGAGTATTACGCAAATCCAAAAAATCAATTTTGGAAAATTATTTTTAAAAAATACAATAATGGTATATCTGAATATAATTATGAAACGAAGATAAACCTGTTACTAAATCATAAAATTGGGCTTTGGGATGTGTTAATCAAAGCCGAACGATTAGGAAGCTTAGACTCAAATATTCAAAAAGAAGAGATCAATAATTTTGAGGATTTGTTCAATGAATTTCCAAAAGTCACAACAATTGTTTTTAACGGACAGAAGGCAGCTGAATATTTTAGAGGGTTCAAAGCTATTCCAAACGATAAAAATTATTATACACTTCCCTCGACAAGTTCGGCTAATACAGGCAAATCTTTTGATAGAAAGTTTCAAGAATGGGACTCTGTTTTAACCACGCATTGCAGCATATAGAAACGACAAGAATGTTTGACCAAATACACCCTAAAGCAATTGAACTTTTAAAAATGCTCCGAAGTGCCATCATCACTTCCAAGAAAAAACTAAGGATCAAAAACTCATAACTCATATCTGATAATTTATAACTATGAAAGAAATCACATCTGCCATACAACTCATCCCTTTGGAGCATTACATCCTTTTGTGCATTGCGCTTTTCAGCATCGGGCTGATGGGGGTTTTGTTTCGTCGAAATACAATTGTCATTTTAATGTGCATCGAATTGATGTTCAACTCGGTAAATTTATTGCTTGCAGCATTTTCGGCATTTCATTCAGATCCTGCCGGGCAGGTTTTTGTGTTTTTTATCATGGTGGTAGCCGCTGCCGAAGTTGCTGTTGGCTTATCAATAGTGGTGATGATGAAGCGTAATGTTGATTCGGTTGATATTAACCTTTTGAATCGTTTAAAATGGTAGGATTTTCCCAATACATCAATTTAGCCTGGCTTGTTCCCGCCTTTCCGCTGCTGGGTTTTCTGATAACCGGACTGGCAAACAAGCGTTTAAAGTATAACCAGGCCGGCATTGTTGCCAGTTCGATGGTTGCTTTGTCATTTTTAATGTCGGTATTTCTGTTTTTTCTCCTCAGGTCGTACGGTCAGGATAAAGCAACAGTGACACTTTTCGACTGGATTTCTGTTGGAAATATGAAAATCCCCTTTGCCTTGCTTATTGACCACCTTTCGCTAACGATGATGATGATTGTAACTGGGGTCGGGATGCTCATTCATATTTATTCCATCGGTTACATGCATGATGACGAACGGGTTAATTCATTTTTCGCGCAGATGAATTTATTCACATTCAGCATGTTGTTGCTCGTGATGGGTGCAAATTACCTCATTTTGTTTATTGGTTGGGAAGGTGTGGGGCTTTGTTCGTATTTGCTGATTGGTTTCTGGTTCAAAAATCCTTCGTACAATTACTCAGCCCGCAAAGCTTTCGTGATGAACCGCATTGGTGACCTGGGTTTCATTATCGGGATTATCCTGCTTTTCTTCACTTTTAAAACATTAACTTTTACTGAAGTTTTTGCGAAAGCATCAACTTTTCAAACCGGAGCACCGGTAATTACTTTGATAACGATACTTCTGTTGGTCGGAGCTGTGGGCAAAAGCGCACAGATTCCGCTTTTTACCTGGCTTCCCGATGCCATGGCCGGCCCAACGCCTGTCTCTGCGCTTATTCATGCAGCCACCATGGTTACGGCGGGTATTTACATGATAGCACGCTCGGGCATACTTTATAACCTGGCACCCATCACATTAAACATAATTATTTTCTTGGGATTGGCCACTGCGATTTTGGCTGCCATTATTGGCTTAAAGCAAAATGATATTAAGAAAGTGCTGGCCTATTCTACCGTTTCGCAGTTGGGTTACATGTTTCTGGCTTTGGGATTGGGCGCTTACTCAACGGCAGTTTTTCATCTTACCACCCATGCATTTTTTAAAGCGTTACTTTTTCTTGGCGCTGGCAGTATTATTCATGCCATGGGTGGCGAACAGGATATCCGCAAGATGGGTGGCATGAAAAGTAAAATGCCGGTAACTTACTTTACCTTTCTCGCTGCTACGCTGGCAATCAGCGGTATTCCACCATTTTCGGGCTTCTTTAGCAAGGATTTGATTTTGAGTAAGGCTTTTGAACATAACATCATCTTATTTGTGCTGGCACTTGGCGGTGCGCTTTTAACCTGTTTTTATATGTTCCGGTTGTTCTATCTTGTCTTTTATGGCGAACAACGCATGGCCGGCATTAATCCGCACGAGTCGCCAAAAGTGATGACTATTCCTTTGATAATATTGGGATTTCTGACTGTTTTTGGAGGTTTCTTGAATGTTCCTTCACTTTTTGGAGGAAGTTCGGCTTTCAGCGCTTTTTTACAAACTGCTGTTATCGAAAATGTCACCGAAGAACTCAGTCATTCAACCGAAATCATATTGATTTTGATTTCGCTGTTGCTTTTAATTTTGGTTATTTTATATGCACACCGGATTTTTATCAAAAAAGCCTTTGTGCTTGCCGACGACGGAGAACCGATGACTTTCACAGGCAAACTGATTTCAAACCGATTTTATCTTGACGAACTTTATGCTTTTGCCTTCGAAAAACCTTTTGGCAGATTATCCGATTTTCTTTACAAAAAAATTGAAAATACAATCCTCGATCCGGCTGTTGACAGGATTGGTACCGGGACTTCCGAACTTGGTGATCTGGCGCGCAAACTTCAGAAAGGAAACATGAGCTTTTATCTTTTCACAATGGTAGCCGGTATTCTTTTATTCATCTTGTTTATCCTGATAATTTAAAACTATGTTATTGCTGATTATTCTTTTGGTACCGTTTATTTCAGGTCTTTTTCTGTTCCTTTTCAGGAAAAAGGAAACAGTCAGGATACTGGCGTTGGCTGCGGCAATTGTTAATTTGCTCCTGACATTTTCGTTGGTTTTTTCTGATTTTCATGCCACCTATTCAGTAAAATGGATGAACATTTTAAGTACAACATTTGGGCTTGGCTACGATGGAATAAGCCTTATCATGCTTGTGCTCACCAATCTGCTTTTCCCTTTCATCATACTTGCCGGATTTAACCGCCATCAGAAACAAGTTCAGTTGCTTAATTTTCTGATTCTTTTCACGCAATCGGCTTTAATCGGCGTTTTTTTGGCTCAAAGTGGTTTCCTGTTTTACATTTTTTGGGAGCTTACGCTTATTCCGGTTTACTTTATTTTGCTGCTTTGGGGTGGCGAAGGCCGTAAAGCGATCACCCTTAAATTTTTCATTTACACTTTAGCAGGAAGCTTGTTGCTTTTGTTTGGCATCATTTATCTTTTTCAACTGACAGCAGGTGTACACACAACCGACTTTTCAGCATTTAACCAGCTTCAAATTCCCGAAAACACACAAATCTGGCTGTTCTGGATTTTGTTTATTGCCTTTGCTGTAAAAATGCCGGTTTTCCCTTTTCATACCTGGCAACCATCAACTTACACAAATGCACCAACGCAAGGTGTAATGATTCTGGCCGGAGTGATGACTAAAATGGGGATTTACGGCGCATTGCGATTTCTTTTGCCCATTGTCCCACTTGGCGTAAACTATTGGCAGAATTTTGTAATTACCCTATGCCTGATTGGCGTAATTTATGCGTCGGCAATCGCCTTTCGGCAGAAAAACCTCAAAACATTAATCGCTTTCTCTTCGATGGCGCACATTTCATTGATGGCGGCAGCAATGTTTGTTCTAAATACCTACGCTTTGCAAGGACTTCTTTTCCAGGTATTGAGCCATGGTGTTGTGATTGTTGCCCTGTTTTACATGGCAAATCTGATCGAAGAAAAAGCCGGAACCCTTGATTTATCTATAATGGGCGGGATTAAACTTAAAGCCCCAAACATGGCAATTCTTTTATTGATTGTTGTTTTAGGATCAATTGCCTTGCCGCTGACTGCTGGTTTTGTAGGAGAATTTTTGATGCTGACCGGGCTTTTCGAACAATCCGTCTGGTTTGCCGTTGCTGGTGGTGCAGCCATGGTTTTGAGCGCAATTTACATGCTGTATGCTTATCAGCGGGTGATGCTTGGCGAAGTAAAAGCTGGTTTTGAAAAAATCACCGACATCCGTACACTGGATTTTGTGATTCTGATACCTTTAATCGTTGTCATCCTGGGACTTGGAATTTATCCACAGCCGGTTTTCAACCTCCTCGAAGATTCCATTACTTCCTTGCAGCATCTGTTTTTGCCTGTATTAGATTTAATTTATCAGCATTAACCAGGAAATATTTTTTACAATCATCTTGAACACAGAAAATAAATGAGCGCATTAATTTTTACGATAGTTCTGGGAATAGTGGTCCTGTACCTTGGTTTTTTGAAAAACAAGAATATTCTGTCGCCGGTGGCCATTGCAGGCTTGCTGATAACTTTATTTCTCCTGGCAAAGGATTGGAGTTTAGGCTCTAAGTATTTTCACGACATGATTATATTCGATAATTTTTCGATTGCATTTAATTTTTCGATGGTGATTATCACCATTTTGGTTTTCCTTTTCGGAATTGATTATTACCAGATGATGAAGACCCATCTAGCCGAGCAATATGCCTTGATGATTTTTGCGCTTACCGGTGCTTTTTTGATGACCTCATTTTCAAACCTGATCATACTTTTCCTTGGCATCGAAATTTTGTCAATTCCGCTTTATGTGCTGGCTGGCGGCAAGAAATCATCTTTTCGATCGAACGAGGCCTCGTTTAAATACTTTATGCTGGGATCGTTTGCCACGGCTTTTTTTCTTTTTGGCATTGCTTTGGTTTACGGTGCCTCCGCCACGTTTTATCTTCCCGAAATTAAGACTTATATTGCCCAGATTGGTGGCCATTTACCACCAATGGTCATGGTCGGGCTGCTCTTTATTTTGATTGGTGTAGCTTTTAAAGTAGCTGTTGCACC
>CAIYZW010001024.1 GCA_903930725.1 uncultured Bacteroidota bacterium | reverse complement strand
TAGAAAAAGAAGTTTGAAATCAGAGAATAATTTTGGAAAGAAAGATCGGGGTGGAGGATTAATTTTTCCGGCTCTTTAAGCCTCATAAAAAAAGTCTTAAAGGATCGAAAAAAAAGTCTTAAAGACTTATTTATTTTGGCTTAAAGGATTGAAAAAATAGTCTTAAAGGATTTTTTTGGAGTCATCAGGTTTCATTTAGGCGGTTCTTAAGCTTTTGAAAAAAATGCGCTAACCTTTATTAATCTGCGCATTTCGACTGAAAATACTTCCGATTGTCGTTTTATAAATCACGAATACTGAACAGAACCTTCTTTCTTCTCCCAATATATTTAATCAGGCCCAAAATAGCGCAGAAACCTCCCGGCTAAACTGCATTTGTAATACCGCTTTGAGCATTGTTGAATTTGCAATTCAAAACAATGCATTAAGTTTCGTCAGTTTCGAGCGGCATTGCAAATGCCGCTCAGCATGGGCAATTAACCAGTTTATTGCTTAACAAACTTTGAAGTTATTAATCCGTGTTCGTTCACAAATTTAATGATATAAACACCGGATTTGAGGTTTCTAATGCTGATGGTTGATGTAGTATTATAGGTATTGGTCTTGTACACCAGCGTACCTAAAAGATCATAAACCGCTATTATGCCATCATGTTCCGTTTGAACCGTAATAAAGTCGGTTGCGGGATTGGGAAACACCGTAAACGACTGATTATCGCGATCAGATATTGAGTTTGTAGATGAAGTTAAGCCGTAACCGTAAGCGAATAAAGGATTATACGGAGCGTCGCCTATATTTATTGGTTCCTGAGAAATATTGGATGGCCAGGTGTGTGACAATTTTCCGGTAAACCTATAATCGCCAAACAAAACATCGGTGAGGCCTAAAGCTTCGGTACCAGGTAACCAGCAGGCAACAAAAGCATCTGCATCTGCAATAACATCGGTAACTAACATAGGGCGTCCACTAATCAGCAATACAACATACGGAATATTTAATTGTTTGACCTTTTGAATGATATTTAATTCGGCAGTACTCAACTGAGGATTGGGTGAATCACCCTGTCCTTCGGCATAAGGTGTTTCACCAACGACCACAATAGCAAAATTTACCGATTCGGTGGTTGTTCCATTAGCGGAATAGACTACATTTGCCGATCCACGGACGCTTTTAACAGCATTATATATGGTAGTGCCAGTTGTAATCTGGCCAGTACCGCCTTGCCACGTAATTGTCCATCCTCCGCATTGCGAACCAATGTCCATTGCTTTTGGACCAGCTACCAGGATTTTCCCGCTTGTTTTTGAAAGAGGGAGCAAATCTCCTTCGTTTTTTAAAAGCACAATTGATTTTCTGACTGCTTCACGGGCTATATTCCGGTGGTTTTCGTTTCCAAGGCTGTCAGCCATTGCCATGGATGCAAATCGTCTTTCAAAAAGGTGCGTCCTGAATTTTATAGCGAGGATTCTTTTAACGGCATCATCAATTCGACTCATGGGAACCAAACCGGCATTGACTAATTCTTTGAGATTTGTTATGAATTCAATGGGCCTGGTAGGTTCCATAAACATATCAATTCCGGCATTTACCGAAATCTTGATTGCGGTTGTGAAATCATCCGAAAGGTATTTAATACCTTCCCAATCAGAAACAACAAAACCCTCAAAGCCAAGTTCACCTTTTAATAAGTCAGTAATCAGATAGGAATGGCCATGACATAAAGCACCATTCCAACTGCTAAACGAAACCATGACTGATCCAACACCGGAATTAATGGCTGCAATATATCCGGGTAAATGTATTCGGCGCAAATCAGTTTCATTAAGTATCGTATTGCCGGCATTTGCGCCATATTCGGTACCGCCATCACCAATAAAATGTTTGGCGCAGGCCAAAATACCGTAAGGAGAGCCTAATGAATCTCCCTGAAGACCAGTTACAGCGGCTCTTGCCATAGCCACCTGTAATTCCGGAGTTTCTCCAAACCCTTCATAAGTTCTTCCCCAACGGATATTTCTGGGAACAGCAATACACGGGCTGAAAGTCCAGTTCAAGCCAACCGCTGCAACTTCGATAGCAGTGGCCTGGGCACACTGTCTGACCAAAACTGTATCACGGGTACATCCCAAACCAATATTGTGAGGGAAAATAGTTGCACCAAGAACGTTATTATTTCCATGAACAGCATCAATTCCATAAATGATCGGGATTTTCAGTCGTGTAGTATTGGCCGAATTCTGCATTCCATTGT
>CAIYZW010001023.1 GCA_903930725.1 uncultured Bacteroidota bacterium | reverse complement strand
CACTTCGTACAAACAATACAGCCCGGCGCCCCGCTACAATGCCCGCGATTCGGCCATTATCCTGGCCCAGATGCACGGCGCAAAAACCTTGCTGGGTTCGGCAACGCCCTCCATCGAAAGTTTTCACAATGCCATCTTCAAAAAATATGGATTGGTCGAATTGACCGAGCGTTACGGCGGTTTGCAGATGCCCGAAATCTTAGTCGCCGACATCAAAAGCGAAACACGGCGCAAGACCATGAAATCGCATTTCAGCTCGTTCCTGATTTCGCATATCGAAGAAGCGCTGGCCAAAAAAGAACAGGTTATCCTTTTCCAGAACAGGCGTGGCTTTTCGCTTCGTTTGGAGTGCAATACCTGTAACTGGATGCCGGTTTGCAAAAATTGCGATGTTACGCTGGTTTATCACAAAAAAAACCACCAGTTAAAATGCCATTATTGCGGTTATTCCACGCACATTCCCGAACGTTGCCCTGATTGTGGCAACACAGGCCTGATGATGCAGGGCTTTGGCACTGAAAAAATAGAAGAAGACCTGGCCATAATTCTTCCAAATGTGCGTGTATCGCGGATGGATTTAGATACAACCCGAACAAAAAACGCATATCAAAACATTATCAGCGATTTTGAAACCCGTAAAATTGATATTCTGGTGGGAACGCAAATGGTGACCAAAGGTTTGGATTTTGATAATGTAAGCGTGGTTGGAATTTTAAACGCCGACAGCCTCATCAGTTATCCTGATTTCAGGTCGTTTGAGCGCAGTTTCCAGTTGATGGCGCAGGTGAGTGGCCGTGCCGGACGGAAATTTAAACGTGGTAAAGTGATTATCCAGACTCACAATCCAAACCATGCTGTAATCCGCTATGTGATTGATAATAGCTACGATTTGATGTTCCGCAGCCAGTTGGAGGAAAGGCGAAAGTTTAAATACCCGCCATTTTATCGGATTGTGGAGGTTCAACTCCAGCACCGGGAAGAAGGTTTCCTGAATCAGGCCGCAGATGCTCTTGCCGATGAATTGCGGAAGACTCTCGGAAAACGTGTTCTTGGCCCTGAGTTTCCAATCGTTTCCAGGATTAAAAACCTCTATCTTAAAAATATCCTCATCAAACTTGAGCGGACGCAGGAAACCCACCTTTTAAAAGATAAAATTGCCGCCGCCATTGATTTTTTCCGCACCCAAAGCCATTTTAAAGCCGCGAGGGTAGTGGTGGATGTTGACCCGGTGTAAATCGGTTTTCCGATTCTTTCAAAACCCAAAAAAAACCCCGCTCTTTCGAGACGGGGTTTTAAACCTAACGTTTATGAAAAAAGACTATTTAATAACAAGTTTCCTGATTTGGGTGAAGTTGTCGGTTTTGAAATTTACCACATAAACCCCTGCTTCTAAATTGCTTGTATTAAGCGCAGCATGATCGGTAAAAACTTCCCAGGCAACCACACCACCTTTTGTGTCGTAAATTGTGAGGGTTACTTTTTCGTTGGCAGATCCTGCATAAGTGAAATGCACAACTTCACTGGCCGGGTTTGGATACATCTGAAATACATCAGATGTTAGATTTCCGGTTTCGGTTTCGAGCAATGTTGCTTTTACGATGGCAGCAAATGAGTTTGAGTAATAATTACCCGAGGTATTGTCAAGCGTCTGGTCGTATTCAACAAAAATGTCGAAAGTTTCGCCGGTTGAAGTGCGGTACAGGCGGTAATTCACCAACTGGCCTTCGGTAAAGCCGTTTGTTTCGGCCGAAGTTGGATCGTCACCAAAAAGGGTCATCACCTGGTTCTGACTATTTCCATTGACGGCCATGAAGCCGAAAACTGTGTTGTTTTCGCCAAAAGCACCAATAACATCACCTTCGGTAAAAATGCCCAGACTGGTAGCCATAAATGAAACTACTTCCGAAGCTGGCGACAAATTGAGCATACCCCACGGGGTTGTAAAAGTGTTTACCTGTTTTTCGCTGGTAACACTGGTTTTTGTGGCACATGTCGGGAAAGTAAGCGTAAATGGGTTGAGCGTTTTCATTTTGTAAGCCTTGCCCGGAATTAATTTATCAAGCGTATAAACGCCCATTGCAGGCCAGAAAACTTTCGTTCCGATAAGATCCTGAACAATTACAATATCATTGAGATGCGCCCCGAATAAATCCATTGTCATTACTTCGCAATCGCTTAAAACAGGCAGATAAGTCCAGCCTGCACCAAGTGCAATCTGGTTAGGAGCTGAGTTATCCCCACAGATTTCAAAATCAACATTGGCGGTTACCTTGAGGGCATAACCGCTCATGTTATCGAAATTCCCGATGGTATTTACGTTTTCTATCGGCCAGTAAACCTGGGTCAGGTTGCGCAGGATAGTGAGGTTATCAACAATCGGCGCAAACATGGTTTCGACGGCAGGCTGTGCAGGTACAATGTAGCTCGAAATGGAGTTCCAGCCCATTGTAAATGAGTATTGTTGGCAATTGGCTACTTCCAGTTCCACAGGAATAAGGATCATAGGCGTAGCCGCAACATTGTTTTTAACAAGGATGTTTGCATTGTAGAAACCGGTAGTTAACCCAGTGGCATCAAAACCCACCTGGATAATATCCTCATTGCCGGGTTCAACTGTTCCCGCAGTTGGATCAATCGAAAGCCAGCCAACTTCGGGTATCAGAACAGAAGCCCTGATATTCCAGTTGCCTTGGACACCATATTGGCTCATATGCTCCCATAATATTGCATCTGCCGAAAGCCAGTTTCCATCAGGGTTGGTAGGTTGCCCGTCAATACCTGCAACATACACTTGTGGAGCATTTTCTATCGAAAAACCAATCCAGATATCTTCACCAGTCACTGCCAACGGTTTTGTAAGTACGATGGTATTCCACGAAGAAGCAATTGGTGTGAAACTTTGCGAGTGTAAAAGTGGGCCTGAAGTTGTTGTTGTTCCTGCGCCCCAGATTTTCAATGACGCTCTGATGGGTAAACTCTCAATATAAAAATCAACCGACTGAACCGAAGAGCCTTCGAGAATATTAACCAATGAGGCAGGAAATCTTGCTGCAACATAAAATTCTCCTCCGGCAGTTTTACCGACAGCACTGATATTTGGACCATCATAATTCAACACATAAACATCTCTCGAATCTTTAGGCTCGGGTGATACAATCTTATTTGTATGAGTAACACTCATGTCAAGCGTACCTTTTTCAGGAGTTATTCCAACAGGAACCTGGATAAATGACGTATTTCGTTTGGCAGGAGCTGGTAATAAATATGCCTGGTAAGTAAGGTCAAGTGTTCCTGGATTTTCGATGGTCAATGGCTGTACCGATGTTTGATCTGTATTAAGTGTTTAATTAATTTCTGT
>CAIYZW010001022.1 GCA_903930725.1 uncultured Bacteroidota bacterium | reverse complement strand
TTTATTTTGATTCGGGCATTTTTTTTAAAATACTGCAAACTTCAAAGCCATCCATGTTAGGCATCATGATGTCGAGCAGGAATAAGTCGTACCGGTTTGCTTTTGCTTTATTTATGGCATCCTGTCCGTTGTCGGTAAAGGCAACTTCGTACCCGGCTTTACGTAAAACGCTTCCAAGAACCTGGATGTTTGTAGGTATGTCGTCAACAATAAGTATTTTAAAACTTCTATTATTCATTTTCCCCCTGATTTCTGGCAATGTTTTTAACCGAATCAATAAGTCCGGGAAAGGCATTTAGTGTTTTTTTCATTGTATTAACATCAAAGCTTTCAGTTGATTCGATTAATTTGAGACCGTATGTAACAAGACTTTCAAAGGCATATTCATGTCCCATGTTTTTAATTTGATTTCCAAAATTAGCAATTTCATCAATAAAACCACCACTTTTTACTTTTTCCCATTTTTTTAGCATATTGTTTTCTAGTAATTCGATGATCTCGTTCAGGTGCTCACGGGCATTTGAAGATAACTCAATCCTTTGCTGGGTTTCGGTAACAGGGTTTTTGGGAGTTTCTTTGTCGTGGCTCAAAAACATAGCCAATGCTTCGGTTAATTCGGCGTACTTGATTGGTTTTTGGAGAAAATGATTAAAACCACGCGATTTAATTTTTTTAATTTCTTCTTCCATCACCGAAGCAGTTAAAGCAATGATTGTTATTTTGGCAGTTTCAGGATTATTTCTTAAAATATCCGTGGCTTCGTAACCATCCATTACAGGCATCCGGATATCCATCAGAATCAAGTCGGGTTTATTCAGACAGGCTAATTCGACGGCTTTTTTCCCATTGGTCGCTTCCAAAATGGAAATGTTCGACTTTCGCAAAAACTCCTTTATCAAAAATCTGTTTTGTTCAACATCATCAACAATCAATATGGTGGCATTGTGGAAATTATACCTGGAAGCAAGTGGATTATTTTTTGCCGGAATCGTGGACTGTGTTTCTGTAAACGAATCAATTACCTCGATATCGCGAAGTGTAAGCGTAAAAATGCTGCCTTTACCTTTTATACTCGAAATCGAAATGCTGCCATCCATAAGTTGGGCCAGCTTTTTTGAAATTGATAAACCAAGCCCGCTACCACCATATTTTTTGTTTATTCTACCATCCTGCTGCTGAAATGCATTAAAAATATCTTCATGGTTTTCCTGTTCAATCCCAATACCTGAATCCTCCACTTCAACAACAAGGTCAATGAGGGCATCATTCTGGGTGGCATTTACAACTTTGGTGGTGATTTTTACAAATCCGGCTTCGGTAAACTTTATGGCATTTCCAATGAGATTAAAAAGTATCTGTCGGAACCTGATTTCGTCAATGAGCAAAGTCTTTGGCATATTATCAGGTATGTCAACAGTGAACCGGAGGCTTTTTTCTTTTACTTTTTCCGAAAAAATACTTTCGATTTCGCTAAAAATAACACGTGGATCGGCTGGCTCGTAAAGCACTTTCATTTTGCCTGCTTCAATTTTAGATAAATCGAGGATATCGTTGATGAGAACAAGCAAATTCTTGGTTCCAGCACTTATCGAGGCAAGGTATTTTTTGTGGTGCTCATCAGTAATCTGGTTTACCAATATTTCGGTAAATCCAAGCACAGTATTCATTGGCGTACGTATCTCGTGGCTCATGTTTGCCAAAAATTCACTTTTAATCAAATTGGCATTTTCGGCAATTTCTTTGGCTCTTTTTAGGTTTTCCTGATCCTCGCGGATGGCTATATTTTGAAGCCTTAGCTTTTTCTGGTAATCGAAATTTCGATAATAGAGGAAAAATATGATAATCAGGCTTAATGATGCAGCAATGGTACGTTTTAAAAACTCCTTAAAGTAAAAAACGTAATAACCATCGAGCGAATAGGTGAAAATGTAACCCGAAAACATTTTATTGAGGTCGTAAACCGGGACGAAAATGGAGTTAAAGTATGTTTCATCCAACTTAATTCGCTGGCTAAAATAGTTATTTCCAGGATGTTTATTGGCAGCGTGCTGGTTTATCTGGTTGCTGATAAAATCGCTCTGCAACGGAGTTATCTTTTTATAAAGATGATTATTTGAAGAAACAATTCTGGCGCTAATTTCAAATTTTCCGGAAACGTCCACCGGAGGCAGATAAAAATATTCTTCTTCGTTTAGATTATTCAACTCAGTAACAATATCGGGGACCGAGTACGAAATAATCATTGTATCGTACCGAAAATGAAAAACATCCAACGGAACCAAAAAAGCATCCTGTGAGGTAACTTCGGCCGATTTTTCGTAATCGTAAGGTTGGTTCAGAATCTGTTTACTTTCCAAATTAAAAGTAAGGGCAAGTTGCCCGAAATCGAGTGGTTTTGTAGAATAAACATTTTGATTGATCTCGATTTGCTTGTAAGCAGGGGTAAGCAAAAGATATTTGAGGTTAAGTGTGGTAGTGTCGTTAGGATGAAATTTGGAAACTTCGTCCTTAAAATTGGATAAATATTCGTTGTAATTGATGATGAAATCACTGAGAGTTTGTTTGCTTTTTAGCAAATTCTCATAGTTTTGGACCATCCGGACAGCCTTTGTTTTCACATAATATGATTGCTTTTCGACCATCCTTGAATAAAAAAAGATGGTAACCGCCAGCCATAAAATAAATGGAACGATCAATTTAACAATCCGGTATGATAAAATCCGGGATTGTTTATCCAGAATAGCTTCAGAAACTTTTTCGATCCAGTTATTACTCATATTCTCCAAAATCCGGTATTAAATGTTATTGGAAATATTTCCTCCAAATATCGTTTATTTTCCACACGAATCCCCAACATTTTGCTACTGCTGCCTGATGATACCTTTGTTTTCAAATTGCTGCCAAAAAGTGCAAACATAATTAATTTTACCCATCATAAAGAGCCAAATTCGCTAAAACCGCAATTTAATTTAACATGCCAGCATTGAACAAAGATTTTCGAAAATATGTTTTCAGAAGCATTAATTAATATTTTAAATTATTTTTGTTGTTAATTCAAAACATGACTTAACATTATCGTAATCATTATAAAACTGATTGTATGAAGAAAATTGGAATATTTTACGGCTCATCAACCGGCAATACCGAAAAAATTGCCGACCTCATTAAAAATGCCTTTGGTGAAGATGTTGCCACCACAATAAATGTTGAAGATGCCAGCCTTAAAGACCTGGACAAGTTCCCGTACCTAATTTTCGGGACTTCAACCTGGGGCATTGGCGACATGCAGGATGATTGGGAAGATTTTATGGAAGTAGTCGAAAAAGCCGACCTCAAGGGTAAAAAAGTGGCACTTTTTGGTCTGGGCGACCAGGAAATATACACCGATAGTTTTGCTGATGGTATTGGCAAAATTTACGAGAAAATCGCAAAAAAAACTACCGTCATTGGCGCCTGGCCTAACGAAGGCTATTTGTTTGATGAATCAGAAGCATTGAAAAAAGGAAAGTTTGTTGGACTGATTATTGACGAAGATAATCAGACAAAACTCACGGTTGAGCGTGTTACCAAATGGGTTGAAGGCTTAAAGAAGGAATTTGTTTAAAAAGACGCATTTACCTCAAACAAAAAACCCGCTTTATTAATGAGCGGCTTTTTGTTTTGATGCGGATCAGATTTCGATCATATTTTTTTGGTTAGGAAGCAAGTCTTGTCTGAATCCTGCTTTTAACAGCTTCACTGAGCGATTTATAGCTTTGATCGCCAGGCTGGATGGCAGCCAGAAAATTAACTGTTACCTGCCTGAATGGCCGTGGGAAATAGCTTCCCGACGGAAAAGCACGCCACGCTCCATTAATGGCAACGGGCACAACCGGCACGCCAAGTTCACGGCTTAGGATGGCAAAAGTTTCTTTAAACTGTCCCATCGAACCATCACGCGACCTCGTCCCTTCCGGGAAAATGATGATGTTACGGTTATTTTGCAAAGCCATGGCCATTTTTTGTATCGAAAGCCGCAAATCGTTATTAAGGTCAACAATAATAATGTTGTTGCGTGTTGCCAGAAACTTAAGCCAACGTTGGCGGATGTGTTTTTCTTTGGCGTAAAAATATGTTTTGCTAAAGGTTTTTCGCTTTAATACCGATGCAATGAAAAATCCGTCGAACGAACTTTGATGGTTTGGTGCGATGATGCAGGCGGTGTTTGGGATGTTTTCCAGTCCTGTGTGCTTCATCCTGAAATAAACCTTAAAAAAATATTTCGATGCTTTTAGAGTCATCTGGCTAAAATACCAGGAGCCCGGAAAGCGGATGTTTACCTTTTCCTTTAAGATATCCGCCCAGTTGGTTTTCTCAAAATGAAGTTTACTTTTTTTATCCCTGATGTATTCGGCAAGTTTTAGTACCGACGGGAAATTCATCAGATTTTCGACTTTCATTTCTACACCAAACGATTTTTCGAGCCAGGTTTGCAGGCCAACTTTATCGAGTGAATCTAAGCCGAGGTCGAAGTCGAGGTTGTCGTCGGGCAAAACTTCAACCGATTTTTGTTCTTTAAGATATGTGCTTAAAATATCGTATTCTTCAAAGGAATGTTCGTGCTTTTTGGCGGCAGCTTTTATAGGCGCATCAAGCATTTCCTGTAATTTAAAACGTTGGATTTTTCCCAGTCTTGTGCGTGGCAATTCCTGATTGATGAGCGTAAACCGGTTTATTTTTTTATACGAAGAAACTTCTTTGTTGTAATTTTCATTCAGTTCATTCCTGAAATAAGCCGCAATATCGGTGATTTGTTTAGCCTGGAGTTTTGCGGTGTCGGGAAGAATCAGTGCGTGCAACTTGTCGTTGTTCATCAAAATTCCCACTTCGGCAATGCCTTCAATTTTTTCGATAAGCATGGTTTCGAGTGGTGCAGGATTTACATTTTTTCCGTTCGACAGGATGATAATTTCCTTTTTCCTTCCGGTAATCTTAACAAAATTATCCTTGTCAACTTCGCCCAAATCGCCTGTGTAGAGCCATCCATCGCGAAGAACTTCCAAAGTTTCGTCGGGGCGGTTGTAATAACCCTGCATAATATTTTTGCCAGAGGCAACAATTTCGCCATCACGTATTTCGACTGTAGTTCCGGGCATAACTTGTCCGGCAGCACCAATTTTCCAATTATTGGGGCGAGTAAACGAAATCATGGGTGCAGCCTCGGTCATTCCGTAACCTTCGAGCATCTCGAATCCCAAAGTTTTGTAATCGTTGGCAACTTCAATTTCGAGTGGGGCACCGCCACAAACCATGTATTTTACATTTCCGCCAAATTTCTGGTGAACAGCCTTAAATATTTTTTTCGAAAATGCCCGTGACTTGAGTTTTGAAGCAAGCGAAAAAAGGATACGTGCGGGTTTTTGTGCCCTGATTTTATCCATCACACCTTTACGGATTAATGCATAAAGCCTCGGAACGCCAATAATGATGCTGACTTTATGCTTTTGAAGGGTGTTAAGAATATCTTCGGTGGCCAGTGATGGCGACATGGCAACTTTTCCGCCAACATAGAGTGGTGCAGCCATCGAGCCGATAAGCGGGAAAATGTGGTGCAGCGGTAATAATATCATGGTTGTTTCGGCGCTTGCAAAAATGTTGATGTCTTCGGAAACCGCTTTGATGTTTGCAAAAAGGTTTACAAACGAAAGCATTACACCTTTTGGGCTGCCGGTAGTACCTGAAGTATAAATTATTACGGCCGTTTTTTCCATGTCTTTAACCTCAACTTCCTCAACCTCATTGGTTAATTGAAGGTCTCGGAGGTCATCAAAAACAATTAGTTCGGGTGCATTTTTGATGTTTTGGATAGCGCTGGCAACGATATTTTTTTTGTCGGCAGAGCAAAAAACCAGCTCGGGATTGCAATCTTCGATCATGTATTTAAGCTCCGGGGCAGTTGACATAATGTCGGCTGGAACCACCACAGCGCCTTGCATCCATGCAGCATAAAAAGTAAAAATCCATTCCGGCCTGTTTTCCGAAAATATCATCACTTTTTGAGGATGAAACGGTTTAATGATTTCGCTATAACAATTTACATTTTGGAGAAGATCGGTGAAAGTGAAGTTTTTTTCCCGATAAGCCAGGGCAGTGCCGGCATGGTGCTGTAAAAATTTCATAATCATGTATTAAAGCGCAAAATTAGTAAAAGCAACGACAGTTTTTGGGGCATTTTGAATATTTAACAAACCAAATCGTATAAAATATTGGAATTCAATTGGTTTGATGATTTGAGACAAAAGTTTTGATAATTTCTAAAATTGAGTAAAACGAAATAGGGGAGTAGACACATCCGACCATGAGGAACTGAAATTCTAAAATCTGTCTTTTATAAAACTGAACCGGATTTGAAAAAATCATCATCTTAACTAAAACAAAAGGCGAACTTCTTTTTTAAGAAAAATCAATGCATCTCTCAGATAATCAGTTTCCTGATTCATCTTAGCCTCCAAAAGTAGGCGGGCAAGTTCTTCGCCGGTTGAGAGTTCGTTGAGTGCTGAAGCCGACATGTTAACCTGCCTGATAACAGATTCTTTCGCAATTCTGACTAAATCCCATAGTTCGGGCGAAAGATAAATCTGTTGCGAAAAATTATGCTCAAACTCTTCGTTGATGGTTTTTAGGATTTCCCACTGAAGCTGTAAACCAGCCATCCCAGGCAGGCTTAGCCTCATCACAAGCTGCTGTATTGCAATTCGTTCGATAAAAAGTGTAATCCTTTCGTAAGCCTGAAGCTGAAGATTTAATGTTATTTTCCGGCTGTCGGCTTTTAACTCTTCAGTACGGCGGAGGCGGGCTTCCTTAAAAAAAACATTAATCACGAAAACCACTGCTGTAGCAACGATTATTGCTGGAAGGGTACAAGCAAGAATTAAGTAAAAATTATTCATCCGGGTAATTTTTTATCTGTAAAAACCATTGGAAAAGTCAGCATTTTTTAAATTTTGGTCACTGAAATTTTAAAGGCCAAAGGTCACAAAATTTTCGATAAAAATCGCTAAACATATCGGTTTGGGTTCAAATAGATTTTTATACATTTGCCGCCTTTATTTATTGTTAACCGAAAAACAGAAGAAATGAATCAAGCTCATTTGTCGGACCGGATTAAAAATTTATCCGAATCAGCAACACTCGAAATGACCCGCCGCAGCAGGCAACTTAAAGAAGAAGGTAAAGACGTGATAAATCTCAGCATCGGCGAGCCGGATTTTAACACGCCCGAATGTATCAAAGACGCCGCAATCCTGGCCATTAATCAAAACAAAACGCATTATCCGCCTGTGTCGGGCTACAAAGAATTGCGTCAGGCGATTTCCGATAAGTTTAAAAACGAAAATCATCTGGATTACAAAGCCGAACAGATTGTGGTTTCTACAGGTGCCAAGCAATCAATAATAAATGTTCTGTTGTGCCTGGTTAATCCCGGTGACGAGGTTTTGGTTCCAAGTCCTTTTTGGGTTTCGTACCCCGCAATGATTAAAATGGCTGGTGGAATTCCTGTTTACATCAATGCTTCCATCAAAAACGATTTTAAAGTTACGGCAGAACAAGTCAAAGAAAAAATGACTTCAAAATCAAAGGTTTTCCTTTTCAGTTCGCCCTGTAACCCCACAGGTTCTGTTTATTCAAAAGACGAACTTAAAGCCCTTGCCGAAGTTTTATCCACAAAAGAAGACCTTTATATTATATCAGACGAAATTTACGAACACATCAATTTTGTGGGCAAACACGAAAGTATTGCCCAATTTGAAGTTTTAAAAGATCGCGTTGCCACCATTAACGGGGTTTCTAAAAGTTTTGCCATGACCGGCTGGCGTATCGGATACGTTGGCGCACCTGTGCAACTTGCCAAAGCCTGCGACACGCTTCAGGGACAATTTACCTCGGGCGCAGCTACCATTTCGCAAATGGCGGCCTTAAAAGCCATGCAAACCGATACATCTACAATGCCCGAGATGATTGAGATGAAACAAGCCTTTCATGAAAGAAGAGATTTCTTATTGAAAAAACTTCAGGAAATCCCCGGAATTATCACCAACATTCCCGAAGGCGCTTTTTATATTTTCCCGGATGTAACTTATTATTACGGAAAAACTGATGGAAAAACTGTAATCCGCGATGGTAACGACCTTTGCCTGTATCTTCTTGATAAAGTGTATGTTGCCCTCGTTCCAGGCGAGGCTTTCGGCGATGCCGACTGCATCCGGATTTCGTACGCCGCTTCCATCGCCGACCTGAACAAGGCCGTTGACCGCATCAAAGAGGGGTTGGCTCTTTTACGTTAAAGTTTATCTTTGCATCAAATTTAAAAAAGCATGATGCATTCTGAGGACCAAATCAAGGCTCTTTTCGATAAATTCCAACATCTTAATATTTTAATTATCGGCGATGTAATGATTGATGCCTATTTATGGGGCAAAGTCGAACGAATTTCGCCGGAAGCTCCCGTTCCAATTGTTGCTGTAAACAAAAAAACAAACAGGTTGGGCGGTGCAGCCAATGTTGCGCTAAATATCAAAGCTTTAGGCGCAAACCCGATTTTATGCTCCGTAATCGGAAAAGATGAAAAAGCGGCCACTTTTGAAGAAATGTTGCTCGCAAATGGAATGTTTGCCGGAGGAATCATTAAAAGCCCCGACCGGACCACCACCACCAAATTCAGGATTATCGGCAACAACGTGCAAATGCTCAGGGTTGACGAAGAAATCGACTCAAACCTGAACGATAATGATTTTGAAGATTTTATGCAACTTCTCCAGAAATTGCTTTCAGAAAACCAGATTGACGGCATTATTTTTCAGGATTACGACAAAGGAGTGATTTCGGCAGAACTGATTGATGCTGTTGTTCGGTTGGCTTCTTCCAAAAACATTCCCGTTTCGGTTGACCCGAAAAAGCGGAATTTTTCTTCTTATCAAAATCTTAAGCTTTTTAAACCCAATTTAAAAGAGTTGCGCGAAGGTTTAGGTTTTGATTTCGATAAACAGGATGCCGAAAATCTTCGCAAAGCGGTGCGCAAGGTACACGAAAAGCAAAATATCGAAATTGTTCTGGCAACGCTTTCGGAGGAAGGGGTTTTCATTAGCCGCAGGAAGGAAAATCAGACTTATGAGGAGCTTCATCTGCCGGCGCATTTACGTGCCATTGCTGATGTTTCGGGGGCCGGCGATACGGTTGTAAGCATGGCTGCACTTTGTCTTGCACTCGGTTTATCGCTTCACGAAATTGCAGCTTTCAGCAATCTGGCCGGTGGTCAGGTTTGCGAAAGCGTTGGTGTTGTTCCGGTTAACCGCGAAAAATTAATGAAAGAAATGGCTGGTTTAAACCTTTAATTTCCTGTTTGGAAATCAATCTTTAAGAAATATTTTATGGAAAATTCCAAACCAAATACCGGAAAACCCGCATTAAACAACAATCCTACGCCTCTTGCCATAAAGGATGAAGTAAGGCAGATGTTTGATAATATTGCTCCGAGGTACGATTTCCTGAATCATTTTTTGTCGTTGGGCATTGATAAAATCTGGCGGCGAAAAGTTCTTAAAATAATGAAACGGCATCCCCATCAACAAATCCTCGATGTGGCAAGCGGTACGGGCGACATGGCCATTCTGGCATCTAAACTAAAACCTGATGCGATTTTTGGTGTGGATATTTCGAAAGAAATGCTCAACGAACAACAAAAAAAACTCAGGGCCAAAAACCTCGAAAACCTTATCAAACTTAAGGTTGCCGACGGCGAAGACCTACCTTTTGAACCCGAAACTTTCGACATAATTACCACAGTTTTTGGGGTTCGGAATTTCGAAAACCTTGAGCAAGGTCTCAGCGAAATGCACCGCGTCCTTAAAAAGGGCGGAATTACTATAATTCTTGAGTTTTCCAAACCCGCCAAAACGCCCATCAAACAGCTTTATCAGTTTTATTTTACCAAAATCCTGCCTTTTGTTGGTAGCAAAATCTCTAATAACAGCCGCGCCTACACCTATTTACCCGAATCGGTGGGACATTTTCCGTCGGGCAAAGCTTTTGAGGAATATCTTAAAAATGCCGGATTCGGCCGCACAACAAGCCTTCCGCTAACTTTTGGAATTGCTTCAATTTATACCGGGCAAAAATAAAAGCCCCCGGAGTTCGTTTATTTCAAAATTTTAAAAACTGCATCAATTGAAGATTTCACGGATTTTGATTTCCTTTCTTTTACTACTTGCTCTTGCTTTTCCAAAAATTTCGTCTGCTCAAATCAACAAAGTTCCCAACCTCAAATACCACGATTTTGAGCCCTATTTTTTTGGATTTATCCTAGCTGCCAACCAAATGGATTTCACGATCGAGACAGTCGAAAATTTTCAGCAATTATCGTTTAATCAAAGCCAGATTGATGAGGATGATCTGCCAACCACCAAAAATTTCGATCACCTTTCGGTTTACGGAATAACTTCGACCCCAACTCTTGGTTTTACTGTTGGGATCGTTGGAGATTTGATGCTTGGAAAACATTTCGATTTCAGGTTTATTCCAAGTCTGGCTTTTGGAAGCCGTATTTTGAGATACGATCTTCGTGAATATGTTGGAATTGACTCTATTATCCCATTTGTCATGGATCAGAAAATAACTTCAACATTTATCGAATTGCCGCTTTTACTCAAGTTTAAATCAGCACGGGTTCATAATTTTCGTGCTTATGCCATTGGAGGTATCAAATATAATTTCGACCTGGCCTCACAAGCCAATAAAAAGGAACTCGGGAATTTTGAACCAAAGCTTTTTCGTGCTGATACACAAGTTGTTGGTGGGGCAGGCTTTGATTTTTTTATGAACTGGTTTAAATTTGGCGTCGAATTTACGATGAATTATGGCCTGAGAGATATGCTGCTTCGCGAAAACAATATTTACACCGATGGTATTAAAAGTTTACGCTCAAAAATATTTATGATTACTTTTACATTCGAAGGATAACTAAGATTTTTAATTTTCAAACTATCGAAAAAACGCTACCCGAAATGAGCACTAATCCGGAAAACCGCGAATTGTTTGACTCGATCATCAACAAAGCTTCGCTTAAACAAGATGTTTACCACAACACCTACGAAACTTTTAATCAGTTTAAAACAGGCATTAAAGAACTTGTTCGGGAATTCCAGAGCAATGATCTTCCGACAAAACGGGCCATTCCTTTCGAGCATAAAAACCGGGGCGAGTTTGAAGTTGAGCTGAAGTTTGCCGGCGACATCCTCATTTTTATGATGCACACCAATATTTTTGAGTTTCCGCGCGATCACGAAGTTATGAAAATGCCTTATGTTCAGGAAGATTTGGAACGCTCGTATTGTGGTATCATCAATATTTATAATTTCCTCGGCGATTCGTTTAAATACAAGCGCATCAACGATGTGGGATATTTGATAGGCCGGATTTTTATCAACAAGGACATGCATTATTTTATCGAAGGAAAACGCGAAATCGGGTTTTTGTACCAGAATTTTGCCAACGCTATCATGGACGAAAACTCGGCGCGGACAATCATCAGATCGTCAATAAAATATGCATTAAATTTCGATTTGCTCACGCCGCCATACAACGAAGTAAAAATCCTGAGTGTTTACGAAATCCAGACTACGCTTGATAATATGAAGATTAAAACCGGAAAACGTCTTGGTTTTAAGTTTCAGGCCGATCACGACGAAGAAGATAAATCGGCAATTTTGGATTAAACCGGCCTTTGGCCATTTACTGGTTTCGTTAAATGACCGCATCCGAAACTACATTTTAGCTTAGAAAAAGCATAAAACAGAAGTTCCGGCTTATTTGGTAAGCCGGAACTTCTTTTTTATGCAAATTCACTCATCTGAATTTCAGGAGCCATAACCTTTATTGAATAATGATTTTTTTCATTTCCAAAAATCCGGCTTCGGTAAGTTTAATGAAATACATTCCTATTTCCAGATCATTCAGGTTCAAGAGGAGGTTTTCGGAAATATCACCTTTGACAGGAACAATACTTCGTAAAACCTGACCCTTTGTATCAATGATCTGAATTTGAAGTTCTTCAACCTGATGATTAAATGTTAATGTGAAGCTCCCATTTGACGGATTTGGAAAAATCCCGGAAACAATTTTATGCAACTGTGCCAGGCCATTTTGGTTAAAGCTGATGCTCTTTAATGCCGAAAGCCCGTTCGAAACAAAAGTACCCTGTTGTGACATCGAAGTTTCAAACTCAACATCAAGTTTTATGTCGGCATTTCCGTCGGGTCTGAAAAGTTTAAACCGGATCAGTTCTCCGGTTTCAAAACCATCCTTTTCAACGGTGGTTTCATCGTCGGCAAAGATTGTGATTGCAAGATTTTTATTTGTCGGACCAATTTCGAGCAAACCTGCACAGCTTCCTTCGGAGGTAAAAGCCCCGATTACATCGCCTGGAATAATGCCGGCTTCTTGAATTATAGCCGACGGCAATGCTAAGGTGTGGGAGCTTGCCGAAAAATGTGGATCATTCCAGGGGGTATTATTTACCGGCACTTCGTGCGAATGAGGAACGTATGAGCTTGCCGAACATCCCGGATAGGTAAAAGTTCCAGGCGTTCCTACCGAAATCCAATAGGCTTTTCCAGGTTCGAGATAATTAAGCGTGGTGATGCCAAAAGCAGGCCAGTACAACCGTGTGCCGGCAATTTCTTTGATGACATTCAATCCGGCCAAACTGCCTAAAATCTCACTGGTTTGTCCGCCACAGGATGTTAAAACCGGAATTAAATTCCAGCCGGCATCCAATGTTACCGAT
>CAIYZW010001021.1 GCA_903930725.1 uncultured Bacteroidota bacterium | reverse complement strand
TCGGGAGCCGGTGTAATTGTTTTGGATGCCTCTGATCCCGCAAACCCACAGGAACTCACCCAGGTAAGGGCGCGCGCGCTTGTTGATGCAAGTTATTTCGATTCGTTTACTTCACGGCTTTACCTTGCCGCGTATTTTTCGGGTATCGAAATATTGGATGTGGCAGGTTGGGAAAATCCCCAACGATTGGCGCGGATTCCAACCACGAGTTATCCCCGTGGAGGCGTTTTTGCCTCCGGAAATTACGTTTATGCCATCACCGTTGCCGACGGGGTTTATGTTTACAATACTTCCGATATGGGCAACATCACCCAGGAAGGCCATGCGGCGATACCAAGTTCGCAGATGGTCTGGAATTCGGCCATGGAAGGCACAAATATTTATTGTGCGGCAAGTAACGGCGGCTGTAAAATCGTTGATGTTTCCAACCCTTCAAACCCGGTTATAAAAGCCACCGTTTCGGGCATAGCCACCGGAGTTTGTGTGAACGACAACATACTTTACATGGTTTCGTACAATTATGGCCTCAAAATTTACGATGTTTCCAATCTTTCAAATGTCCAGCAAATCGGGCAACTGCCGATCACCGGAATTCCTTATCGTGTCTCGGTAAGTGGAGATTATGTTTATGTCGCAAATTCGACATCCAACGCTGGTGGAGGCATGCAAATCGTCAATGTTTCCGACCCTGCCGTGCCGGTTTTAGAATCCTCGTACAGTGGTTATGCCGATTTTGTTGCTGTTGGCGAAAATGTTGCCGCAATTACGGGAGGCGGCCGCCCACTCTCAATTCTGGATGTTTCGGATGTTGCCAATCCCCAATTAAAAACCGATTATAAACTTGCGCTTTCGGTAAATGAGATTTGTGTGAACGGCGACATGGCCTTTACCGGCAGCAATGGTTTCAGGGTTTTTGATGTTTCTGATAAAACCAATCCTGAGCAGATCGGCTACAACGAAACTGCCGGCGACATGGCTGCTGTTACAGGAAATCTGGCGGTTTATATCCCAAAAAGCATGGGCGCTTCCAATCCGGTAAATATTATGGATATTTCCGATCCGTCAAACCCCGTAAAACGCGGCCATTACCAGGCTCCTGTGATGACTTATGACATCGCTCTGAAGGGCACCTATGCCTTTATTGCCTGCTGGTGGGATGGTTTCAGGGTGGTAAATTTCGAAAATCCCGATAATCCGGTTCTTGCAGCTCACAAATTTGGGTGGGTCAACGGCAACTCTGTTCCCGGCGTTGATTTTTGCTACGTTCAGGCGCTTACCATACAAGGAAATTATCTTTACCTCATTGATTACAAACCGTTCGAAGCCGAAGATACCAAAGGATTATTTATTTTCGATATCACCGACCCGGCAAATCCAGTTTTTGTAAGCCGGTATGCAGCGCTCCTTTCGCAAGGTTACGGTTTGGAAGTTCAGGGAAATTACGTTTATGTTGCCGATAAAAACGGTGGCCTGGAAATTATTGATGTTTCTGACCCCACAAATGCTCACAGTACAGGTTATGTTTACCTTCCCGATGTTGCCTGGACGGTGGATGTCGAAGGAAACTACGCCTACACTGCCAACTATATACTGGGCGGCGTTCAAACCATTGATGTTTCCGATCCTTCAAACCCGTTTATCGCGGGCTATTACCAGCGTTCGGGATGTTTTGGGCTTGGTGTGGCCATCGAAGGTTCGCACACCTACCTTGCCGATGGCCCGGCCGGTTTCCAGATTCACGAAAACCTGATCATCACCGGCATTGATGAGCAATCCAGCAAAAATGATGAAGAATTAACAGTTTTCCCAAACCCGGCAACATCTGAAGTTTCGATTACTTTCGACCTCCCAGCAGCATCAACCGTGCAGGTAAATATTTACGACATGACAGGAAAACTGATCAGGCAGCTATTTGCCGGAAACGAAAATGCGGGCGAAAAAACCTTGTCCTGGGACGGTAATCTGGAAAATGGAACTCCTGCAAAAACAGGGATTTATCTGATTAAAATTGAAACAGGAGAGCGGACTATGGTTTCAAAAGTATCGCTGGTGAGATAAAGAAAATGAAATAATCTTTAGTGCTAAAGCAAATGATGATATTTCTTAAAACGTAAAAAAAACAGGATATTAATGGGTAAAAAGAAAAATGGCCAGGCTGAATTTGTCAAATGGTTTGGTCCTCTGATTGAAGCTTTAAAGCAATTAGGCGGGTCAGCAAAACCTCGTGAAGCTGCCGATAAAATAGCCGCAAATTGTAATCTTAACGACGACAAATTAAACGAGTTATTAAGTTCGGGGCAATCAAGATACTACAACCAGGTGGCCTGGGCCAGGCAATACCTTGCCTGGGAAGGACTTCTGGATACTTCGCAGCACGGAATCTGGGCTTTATCTTCAAAAGGAACCGGAACAACTTTGGATGAAGAACAATCTCGTAAGATTTTCCTTAAGTGGGTTGATATTCATCGAAAAGCAAGATTAGATACAAGTGACAAGGAAATTATTGAAGAACAGGAGGAATACGAGCCAAATGAAGCCCAACCAGCAAACTTTACGGATTTGCTTCAGGTTCTTCAAAGCTTGACACCAGAAGGATTTGAAAAGATTTGCCAGCGACTTCTTCGGGAATCTGGTTTTGAAAAGGTTGAAGTTACTGGTAAATCGCATGATGGTGGAATTGATGGATTTGGTGTACTCGAAATTAACCCTTTCGTTAGTTTTAAAGTCTTGTTTCAATGCAAAAGATACAAAGGTTCCGTTTCAAGAGCTCAGGTGGGTGATTTTAGAAATGCTATGATTGGCAGAGCTGAAAAAGGAATAATAATGACAACCGGAACATTTTCATTTGATGCGGTAAAAGAAGCAAACAGAGATGGAGCGCCTCAGGTTGAACTTGTTGATGGTGAAAAACTTGTAGAGATGTTCAAAAGGGTAGAACTTGGCGTAAAACCAAAAACTGTTTACGAAGTTGATTTACCCTTTTTTGAACCTTTCATGTTCAAAAACCCAAAACACATCTAACTTCTAAACAATTATGAAACACTCAATTTACCCAGGATTAGCCTTGATAATCCTTTTATCGTTTTCCGCCTGTTCGGGAGCTAAAAAGCTCAATCGGGCACTGGCAAATCCGGAAGGCGTTAAGAAACTCAGAATTACTTATGCCCACCTCGACAGCCTGCCCAAAGAAATCGGGAAATTAACCAACCTGAAAACGCTGTATTTATTCAGAAACGGTTTGTCCACAATTCCCGAAGAAATTGGTAACTTAAAAAATCTGGAAACTCTGGTTATCAGCAGTAACCATCTTACAAAAATCCCGCCCTCCATCGGAAATTTGAAAAAACTTAAAAAGATATCTTTCAAGCATAATAAAATAAAATCGCTGCCTGTCGAAATTGGCAATCTGGTCAATCTTAGAGAATTGGACCTTGCCTATAATTTTATTGAAAAAATCCCGCCGACGATTGGCAATTTGAAAAACCTCGGGTTTTTATACCTCAACGATAATAACATTAAAGCGATTCCACACGAAATCGGGAAAATGGAGAACCTGCGGTTTTTGGTGATCGGCAAAAATGACCTGACCGAACTTCCGGAGGAATTAGGAAATTTAAGCCAGCTTATCGAACTAAATGTTGCCTTTTGCGGGCCGATGGTCGAAATTCCGGAAACGCTCAAACATTGCGAAAAACTCGAAGTTTTATACATCGACCAGTCCTTGATGATGTCATTCCCGGCAAGAAGTGTTAATCCAAGGCTAAAAGTTGTTCTGAGTCCGTAAAGTTCTATAAACGGCAAACTAAACTACGCACCTGAAGTGATTACAAGGCTTGTCGGCATTAGAAGGATAACACTAAAAACTGAAATTTTACGAAATTCAAACTCATTAAATAGAATCAGAAAAATGAAAAAAGTACTTTTTGGGCTAATTTTATCCTTTGTGATGGTGGCCTGTACCGAAAAATCATCGGATTGCGGAGACCCCGAATCAACAAATTGTGAGTTGGTTTTGATGGATACGCAAAACCATTTTTTGGTAGGGGCGGTTTATAATCAGGATTCGATCCGCTTACAAGTTGGCGCTCATCAAATCAATTTGAATTTCGATAATGGAACGATCATTTTCAATTTTGCCGGTTTGGATTCGGTGAATTCGTCGGATTACATTTTGAAATTGAATAATGAAGATTATGACACCCTTAATCTGACAATTCATAAGTACGTCAACGCCTGCTGGTCGGGTTACAGGCTCGATTCTCTCAGCTACAATAATAAGATAATGGTAAACATAACGGCAAACAGGTTCGAAATAACAAAATAATCTTCATCGCCTAAGGCGAATTACCAGCCAGCTTGAAGAGATAATATTTTGTAGGACAGTGAGATAGTTTACCTTAAAATTCTTCTCGGTGGGATAAAGACCATAGTTGATTATTCGTGTCTTCAATAATAATCCGGAATGTTGTTCCCTGTCCCTTTTCGCTTTCGACAGATATTTTGGCGTGAATCAGGTCGAGCAGTTTTTTAACGATCGAAAGACCTAATCCAATTCCTTCAAAGGCGCGGGTCAGGCCGGTATCTTCCTGGGAGAAAGGTTGAAACAGTTTTTGGAGATATTCTTTTGAGATTCCAATCCCCGTATCAGTAATTTCAATATAAACTTCATTATTATTATTCCTTGAAAGCGCAACCTTTACAAAACCATCATTTGTAAATTTTATAGCGTTATCAAGCAGGTCGTAAATTGCCTGAGCAATGCAGTATTCGTCCACTAATACGCTTATATTGCCACATTGGTTATCGAAAATAATTTCGAGCGATTTTTGATCGGCAATAACATTAAATTCTTTAAGCAACGATTCGATAACTGCCGCAAGATTGACATTGGTAATCTTGACAGGAAATTCACCAACCTGAAGCCTCGAAAAATTCAAAACCATGTCAACAGTCCTCATCAGTCGTTTTCCGGAAACATGGATTATTTCAAATATATGAGCAGCGGGTTCCTGATGATCTTCCGAAATCATATCGGGCAACAGGTCGGAAAAACCAAGAATCGAATTAAGCGGTGTCCGGAGCTCGTGCGAAATATTTGCAATAAAAGCATCTTTAAGTTTATCTGACCTTTCGGCAGCTTCTTTCGCGCTAATTAAGGCCTGTTCGGTCAGCTTTCGTTCGTTAATATCATGAATCACTCCGGTTGCTCTAACCGGAATTTCATCTTTATAAAAATACTGGGTATGTACCAAAATCCAAAACTCTTTTCCTTCTTTGGTGATGGCTTTGTATTCGATGGTCAGTGGAACCTGCACCCCAAGGCTGATTTTCTTCAATCTTTCCTGGTAGAGTTTTCGGCTTTCTTCGGTCAGAGTTACACCCGGTCCAAAATTTAACATTTCTTCTTTGGTGTAACCCATGTATCCGCTCATTACATCATTTACCGAAATAAACCGATTGGTAACCAAATCAACTTCGTAGATACCAGCAGGAGCATGTTCGACCAATTGCCGGTAACGGGCTTCGCTTTGCTCCAACATTTCGCGCGATTTTGCCAGGCGTTGGTTTTCGCGTTCGATTCGTATTCTGATGATAAAATAGATTCCTTCGAGAATCAGAAAAATTATTATTACAGCAACAGGAATTGTGAGCGCCTGTAATTTTTCGAGTTTCCAGTCATGAGCATCAATATCCATCCCAAGAATTGCCAATATTTCACCAGTTTTCGGATCGTTTAACGGGACAAATGCACTAATCCACAATCCCCATTCATCCGAAACCGGGCCTTCGGTAACAGGTTTCCCTAAAATAAAAACACTTTTTAATTCAGTAGTCGCTTCCGGGTAAAGTTGTCCGGGGGGAGAATGATCAGGCGATTCTTTTGGCTCAGAATCAACAAAGAAATAAATAGTTCCATCCTCATGCCGCCCCATCAGGTAAATGAACCTGCACAGCGGACTTGCTGAGCGAACCAGCGAAAGCTGCTCCTTCAACCGGGCATAGCTTGGTAATTCGAGATCAATCTCTGATGCTGTCAATTTCTGCACATTGCGCCAATCAATCGAATTTCCAACAAGTTGCGCGTCTTTAATTAGATTCCGGCGCATGTCGCTTTCGTGGTTGTGCATTGACCACAGTGTAAAAAATACCCCGACAAAAATTGTTGCTGTAACAATTAAAAGTATCTGCAAAGAGGCCGAATGCCTGATTGTTTTTTCCTCAATTATTATTTTTTGACGGCTATTCATTCCAAAATCTGCCTTTAAAATTTCCTTCAAAGATATGAAAAAGCAAACTTGTGCAAGCAAATTAATTAAAGAATAAACAGACTGGTTTTTGGGATATTTCTGTTCAAACTTACAAATAATGGTTCTGGGATTCCTTGCGTGGACAGCCTTCGTGAGTAAACAAAACAATTATTGTCTTTTCGATTTTGATTCCTGCTACTTCCGTCTTTTCGGTGCTTTTTGCTTCTTTTCGGCTTTGATAACTTTTTTCTGTTCCTTCGAGTTGATGCCCAACGTTGATTTTAGCCCGCTAAATGTGGTTTTCCATAAATAGTTGAGGATACTTTTTTCCTTATCACGTTCAAAACGAACTATTCCGGTGGTCATTTTGCCGGTTTTGGTTGGATTATCGTCATTAACAACAACATCGTTAATTAAAAATTCAGCTCCCTTTTTCAGGATTTTATTCCAGAAATTTGCTTTTTCCACGGTCATGGCTACAGAAAGATCGTTGTAATAAAAAAGCAGACGACCAGTTGCAACATCATCATTTGCATCAATCTTTGGAATGATGAGTTCCTTAACTTTTCCGCTTTTAACTTCGGCAGGAATCAGTTTCGATA
>CAIYZW010001020.1 GCA_903930725.1 uncultured Bacteroidota bacterium | reverse complement strand
CCCTTTATCCAAAATCTGCGTACCTCGACGATGCTAGCTTCGAAACCGCACAGACCTATTTATTGCTCAACGATAATACCAATGCGCTTATCTGGTTTAACCAAACCATTGCAAATTTCCCCAACAGCAGCTATTTACTCAAATCGCTGCAAAAAACCGGGCTTATTTATTACAACCAGAACGAGTACGACAAAGCCATCGAAGCGCTCAAAAAAGTGGTGACGAAATATCCGGGAACCAACGAATCGAAGGAGGCACTCGCCACCATCCGGAATATTTATATGGACAAAAATGCGGTTGACGAGTATTTCGCTTTCGCTAAAAACCTCCCCAATGCCGGGGTTTCGGTTACTGAGCAGGATTCGGTGACTTACCTTGCCGCCGAAAATCTTTACATGAGCAACAATTGCCAGGATGCTGTTGCCGGATTTGGAAATTATATCACAAATTTCCCGTCTGGCGCTTTTTCGCTTCAGGCAAATTTTTACAAAGCCGAGTGCGATTTCAGGAGCGGCAAAACCGATGAAGCGCTCCCCGGTTATGAGTTTGTTGCCACCAAACCAAAATCACAGTTTACCGAAACTGCGCTGTTGCGGGCTGCCGACATAAATTTCGGAAAATCGAATTACGCCGCTGCATTGGGTCATTTTAAGGCGCTTCAGCTTAATGCCGAATATCAGGCAAATCTTACCAGGGCTTACGAAGGCCAGATGGAGTGCAACTTCAGGCTTGGGAATTTCCCAGAGGCCATTGATGCCTCGTATCTTTTGCTGGATAGGGAAAATTTGAAAAATGAACAGGTTTTTAACGCGCATTTTATCATCGCAAAGTCGGCCATTACGCTCGAAAAATTTGATCTGGCCAAACGGGAATTTGAAAAAACTGCCGCACTGTCTGATGGCGAACATGGCGCCGAATCGCAATATATGCTGGCAGAAATCGAGTATCAGCAAAAGAATTTTACAAAAGCCGAAAAGCTGGTTTTTGATCTGGCCAACAAATTTGCTGACTATGAATTTTGGAAAGCCAAAGGTTTCATCCTTCTGGCAGATGTTTATGCGGCTAACGGAAACATTTTCCAGGCAAAACAAACCCTGCAAAGCATCATTGATAATTACGATGGCGCTGATTTAAAAGAAATTGCAACCCAAAAGCTTGCTGAATTGGATAAGAATTGAAACACGAAAATCAAATCACAAAAAACAAAAAACAAATTACAAAAACCAACCACTAAGACACGCAGTACACTAAGAAACACAAAGAAAAACTTAGTGAAACTCTGTGCTCTTAGTGCCTTAGTGGTAAAAAACCAAAACAAAATAGTTAAGCATGAAAAAAGGTTTTGAAAATAGTTCGGCAATTTTCCTGGTTTTTCTTGGATTGATTTCGCTGTTTCCTTCGCTGGTATTGGCGCAGGGGCGAAACCAGGAAGTCACGATTGTGGCGCCGTACCAGCCAACCATTTCGGATGCCCGTAAACTCGACATCAAACCGGTGGTTAAAGATTCTTTGGTTGAAATTCCGGCTTTGGAATATTCGATACTTCAGGTAGCGCCACTTCCGCAGACTTTTACGCCCGATCCAATCAGCCCCGTTTACATCGAAATCGAAAATAAAGACACCCTGCGCCGGAATTATCTCCGTGCAGGCATCGGAAATTACACTACTCCTTATGCCGAATTGTTTACCAATACGCTCAAATCGAATAAGTTCTCGCTGGGTTTTCATGCAAAACATCTCTCTTCATCCGGGCAAATTGCCGGTTATGCCACCAGCAAATACAGCCAGAACCAGATTTGGCTTTATGGGCAGCGCTATTTAAGAGATTACACCTTTACAGGAAATGTGTTTTACAAAAGAGATGTTGCTCATTATTACGGCTTTAAGCCGGATAATTATATCGGTTTGGATTTTACGGATGACGATTTAAAACAGCGCTTTTCGCTGATTGGCGCCGAAGCCGGTATCGAAAGTACCTACAAAAAAAATGGCGACCTCAATTATTCGGCAAAAGCCGATTTTTACAACCTGACCGACCTTTTCGACAGCCGTGAAACCAAAGTTGGGATTGGCGGTACAGCCAACACCAAAAACGAATTTATGGATTTTGTGGATGAACAGGAACTTGGCACCGATGGCCAGCTTGATTTTTACCGCAACGCCGACAGCCTCAACAGCCAGGGAACGGCTGTGATAAGCCTGCAACCTTACATTCGCCTCGGTTTTGATGAATTAAATCTTTACCTGGGGTTCCGTGGAACTTTGGCTGCCGATTCGGTCACAAAATTCCATCTTTACCCTGCAATAAATCTTACCTATCAGATAATTCCTGAATATTTACAGTTTTATGTGGGCGTTAATGGCGGCCTGCAGCGAAATTCGTATCGTTTGGTGAGTGACCAGAATCCCTGGATAAACCCCATTTTCCCGTTGGGTTTTACCAACACAAAATATCAGGTTAAAGGCGGTTTTACCGGAAAATTGGATATGGTGCTCGATTACAATTTTAGTGTGGCTTACGCCGATATCGAAAATATGCTGTTTTTTGCCAACATCTTGGCTGACCCATTGAGTTCGGCCATCCCCGAAAATTTAGGAAATAAATTTACCGGAATTTACGATGATGTCCAGCTCACTACAGTCAAAGCCGAATTTGCCTGGCAGCAAAGCTATAATTTGTCCATTTCGTTAGCCGCCGAATACAACAATTACAAAATGACCAATGAGCTAAAACCCTGGCACAAGCCGGCTTTCAACACTAAAGTAGGGGCAAAATATCAGCTTAATCCAAAAATATCCCTTTCGGGCGAATTGTTTTACCGGAGCAAAGTTTATGCAAAACTTTTTGTGAGCGATCCCCAAAATTTCACAGATGTCAACGCTTTTCTGGATCTTAACTTAGGTGGCGAATATTGCTTTAACAGCCGGATTTCGGCTTTCGTTCAATTCAACAACCTTACCGGGACGCAATATTATCGCTGGTACAATTATCCCATGCAGCGGTTTAATGCAATGGCCGGATTAACTTTTTCATTTTAATCTTCTCCCGCCATTTACAGCCAATATTTCGCATAAAAATGTTTAACCAAAATATCAAAATCATGAAAAATGCAATGTTAATTATTCTGGTGACTTTAATGTCGGTTAACCTTTTCGCTCAGAAAAAGGTTGAAGCTAAAAGTGTTTTTTGTAAGAAAGATACAACGATGGTCTTCTCGATAACTGATAAAGATCTGAATGTAGAATTCGAAAAACTTAACAAGTACTTTAGCGAGCCAAAATCCTGCAAGCCGGGCGAAATCATCTGGTCGGATTTGGAGGTGCCAAATGTTGGGAAAGGCTTGAAAATTAAAGTTGTTGATGGGATTCTGACCACAAAGGACGGGAACGCAAAATTCAGGAAGTTTACATCCATCAAAAACAAAAACTGCAAACTGAAGTGTATTAAAGAAAACCAGCAGCGGCAGTTAAACATTACCATTTTAGATGAAAACGACAGGAATATCATAAATTCCACTGCGCTTAAAACCGCATCAATCAAGTATCTTGAGTCGATTATTAAGTAAGTCATTGCTGCTTTTAATATTTGAAACGATCACTGACAAGATTCAATTGGAATGATTAGCAGAGGGAAAAACCAAAATACATCTGGGCTTTTGCTGCTAATCCTTGCTGTTGTGACTTTCTAATCCAAAACGGGTTACAATCCTGATTTTTTCTGGCCAAAGAAATGATGCTTTTAACAATTTTTGTTAATAAAACACCGGCCTCCGAAAGCATAAAACCGCTATCATTATGACAATAATTAGTACTTTTGCCAATCTTTACTAATTTATTATCAAGTAATTGAATATGACCGTAGAAGAAAAAAATCTTAATTCAAAAGATTCTTACAACGCAAGTAACATCCAGGTGCTCGAAGGCCTTGAAGCAGTACGGAAACGCCCTTCGATGTACATTGGCGATACAGGAACCAGGGGTTTACACCATCTGGTTTATGAAGTTGTGGATAATTCCATTGACGAAGCTTTGGCAGGCTATTGCGACACCATCAAAGTTATCGTCCATCCTGATAACTCGGTAACAGTTTCCGACAATGGCCGCGGGATTCCCACCGGGCTTCACGAAAAGGAAAACCGCTCGGCTCTTGAGGTGGTAATGACCGTGCTTCATGCCGGCGGCAAGTTCGACAAAGGTTCCTACAAGGTTTCCGGAGGTTTGCACGGCGTGGGTGTTTCCTGCGTTAACGCACTTTCGTCAACATTAAGGGCAACCATTTACCGCGAAGGAAAAGTCTTTTACCAGGAATATCATTTCGGGAAACCCGAAAATCCTGTTGCTGAAGTTGGAAATTCATCCGAAACCGGCACCACCGTTACCTTTATTCCCGACGATACCATTTTTACAACCCTCATTTATGATTTCGATACCATCGCTTCGAGGCTTCGTGAACTTGCATTTCTTAATAAAGGAATCAAGCTTTCGATTGTTGACGAACGTTCGACTGATGAAAATGGTCAGTTTTTAACCGAAACATTTTTCTCCGAAAACGGCCTCAAGGATTTTATTGATTACTTAGATGCCACAAGGGAAAAACTCATGCCCGAAGCCATCTCCATCGAAGGCGAAAAAAACGAGATTCCCATCGAAATTTCGATGCAATACAACACTTCGTTTTCCGAAAATCTCCACTCTTACGTCAACAATATCAACACCCACGAAGGTGGTACTCACCTTGCCGGTTTCAGGCGTGGGTTGACCCGGACATTAAAGTCCTACGCCGAAAAATCAGGGATGCTTTCAAAACTTAAATTCGACATTAATGGCGACGACTTCCGCGAAGGATTAACCGCCATTATTTCGGTTAAAGTTCAGGAGCCACAGTTTGAAGGACAAACCAAAACAAAACTCGGAAACAACGAGGCCATGGGCGCTGTTGACCAGATGGTTAGCGAAACTTTATCGCATTATCTCGAAGAACATCCCAAAGAAGCCCGTACTATCGTAAATAAAGTTATTTTGGCCGCCACCGCCCGCCATGCTGCCCGCAAAGCCCGCGAGTTGGTTCAGCGGAAAAATGTACTTACCGGCTCTGGCCTCCCCGGAAAATTAGCCGACTGCTCCGAAAGAGATCCAGCATTATGCGAGATTTATCTCGTCGAAGGTGACTCGGCAGGTGGAACCGCCAAACAAGGCCGCGACCGTAAGTTCCAGGCTATTTTGCCATTAAGAGGTAAAATTCTGAATGTCGAAAAAGCCATGCTTCACAAAATATTTGAAAGCGAAGAAATCAAGAATATGTTCACCGCGCTTGGCATTTCAATCGGCACCGACGAAGACACCAAAGCGCTCAACCTCGACAAGCTCCGCTATCATAAAGTCATTATCATGACCGATGCCGACATTGATGGCAGCCACATCGCAACACTTATTCTTACTTTCTTTTTCAGATACATGAAAGAATTAGTCGAGATGGGCTACGTTTACATTGCCACACCACCGCTTTATCTGATAAAAAAAGGAAGAGACGAGCGTTATTGCTGGAATGAAGAAGAACGGGAAAACCTGATGAAAGAATGGGGTGTAAGCGACGATACCAAGATACACATCCAGCGCTATAAAGGTCT
>CAIYZW010001019.1 GCA_903930725.1 uncultured Bacteroidota bacterium | reverse complement strand
TGCCCTTCGGTGAGGGGGATACTCATCTGGATTAATCCTGATTTTACTTTTCGTGGCATAATTTTATGTTTTTAGTTTATTTTGTTTCGCGGAGAGCAGAGCGCAAAGCGCAAAGCGTTTAATGTTTATTAAATAGTCTTTCTTTTAAAAAACTTCCCATAGCCTTTTCCGATCTGCACTTTATCGTCATCAATAGCAATTTTCCCACGTAAAAGTACAGTTTTTGCCTTGCCGGTTACTTCCCAGCCTTCGTAAGCTGAATAGTCGCAGCGGTGATGATGGGTTTTGGCGGAAATGGTGTGTTTTTTAGATGGATCAAAAATCACAATGTCGGCATCAGAACCTACGGCAATGGTGCCCTTTTCGGGGAAAAGGCCAAAAATCTTAGCCACATTTGTAGCGGTAATCTCCACAAATTTATTGAGGCTGATCCGGTTTTTCAAAACACCTTCCGAAAAAAGCAATTCCAGCCGGTGTTCGATACCAGGTGCACCATTCGGGATTTTTGTAAAGTCGTGTTCTCCCCTTAATTTTTCATGCCACATAAACGGGCAATGATCGGTACCCACAGTTTGCACAAGTCCCTGTTTGATGCCTGCCCACAGGGTTTCACGGTCTTTTTCTTCCCGTATCGGCGGACTCATCACCCATTTGGCGCCCTCAAAATCCATTTCATACAACGAAGCGTCGAGCAGTAAATATTGCGGACAGGTTTCGGCCAAAACTCTCTGGTTGCGGGAAGTAGCTTCGCGAACCTTGTTCAGCGCACCTTCACAGGTCATGTGGACGATGTAGGAATTTACGCCAGACAAGTATGCAAGGTCAATAAACCGGCCTGAAGCCTCGGTTTCGGTGATTTCGGGCTGCGATAAATAATGGTACAATGGCGAAAGTTTACCTTCGGCTTTGTGTTTTTCGGTGAGATAATCAATCATATCGCCGCTGGTGGCGTGCACTGCAACGATGCCGCCATGTTTTTTAACTTCATTCATGATGCCAATCATCTGCCGGTCGTCAATCATCAACGCTCCTTTGTAGGCCATGAACGTTTTGAAAGAAGTGATGCCCTCGGTTTTGATGATTTCTTCGAGTTCGGCTTTTATACTTTCGTTGAATTCGGTGATGCAGATGTGGAAAGAATAATCTCCAAAAGCCTTGCCGGCGGCCTTTTCTTTCCAGGTTTCCAGCGCCCAGTGAAGGGATTTGCCGTGCGGTTGTATGGCGTAATCGATCACCATGGTTGTGCCACCAAAAAGTGCTGCCCGAGTGCCTGTTTCGTGGTCGTCGCTCGAAAAAGTGCCCATAAAAGGCATGTCGAGATGGACGTGAGGATCAATTCCACCGGGGAAAACCAACATTCCTGATGCGTCAATTACCTTGTCGGGATTGACTTGCAGATGTTTTCCGATGGCTGTAACAGCTTCGCCTTCGATAAAAATATCAGCCACATAATCATCAGCGGCGGTGATGATTCTTCCGTTTTTAATGAGTGTTGACATATTTTTAAGATTTTATAGTTTTAGTTTTTCAATCAAAGTTAATGTTTCAATTCAATAACTGAAACTGAGGTGCTAACTTTACTTTTCGTCAAATAATTAAATGATTTTGGAAAGCTCATAATCGTCAATCTTTATTTTGGTTTGAAAATTTCATCCTAGCAAGTCGTAATGATTGTTGCAATTGCTCTTCGAGCAACTTTTTGTCGGGTAGGTCGGTATAATATTGTGCTACTTTAATTCCTGTTTTATCTAATTGTAGTAGTTCAATTTGTTCGTTACCACCGTCAGTACAAAGGATTAATCCCAGGGGTGATTCTTCGCCTTTCTGTCGTTCGAATTTATCGAGCCATCGGAGGTAGAGTTCCATCTGTCCTTTGTAGGCCGCTTTAAAACGGTCAATTTTTAGCTCAATGGCAATGAGACGTTTTAATTTACGATGGTAAAAAAGCAGGTCGAGATAAAAATCCTCTCCATCAATGATCATCCGTTTCTGACGTTCGACAAATGAAAATCCGCTGCCAAGTTCCATTATAAATTGCTCCAATGTTGCAATTAGGCTATCTTCCAGGCTTTTTTCACTATACATTCCTTTTAAACCAGTAAATTCGAGAAAATATGGGCTTCTGAAAACCAGATCGGGAGAAATAGCGCTGTCGTTGCGTAAAGCTGAAAGTTCATTTTTCACTATTTCGTCAGGTTTACCACTTATTAAAGTGCGTTCGTACAACAAGCCATCAATTTTCGAACGTAATGTATCACGCCCCCAATTTTCATGCATGGCAAGTGTCAGATAAAACTCACGTTGAATTTCATGATTGAGCGATAGCAATTCGATAAAATGGGACCAGCTTAATTGTGTCGCAGCCTGCGACACAATTTGAATATCGGGGAAAAACCTGACAAACTGCATCATCCGGCGAATACTTCGCACCTCAAAACCTTTGGTTCCATAAACGGTTTGTAATTGTGTCGCCAGTTGCGACACAATTTGCTTTCCATAATCCGCACGCTGACCTTCCAATAAATCATTGTTTACACGTCCGCCAATCTGCCAGTAAAGAAGGGTCATTTCGATGTTGGCATTAGAAGCAACGCGGCTTTTTGCGCTG
>CAIYZW010001018.1 GCA_903930725.1 uncultured Bacteroidota bacterium | reverse complement strand
GTCAGAAACCTGAGCTATCCTTAGCTGGTATCGCTGCAATCCGACCGAAGAGGCATTTAGCTTCACCTGAACGGTTTCGGAATATTGATCATTGGTAAAGGTCAGATTTTTAGTAAATAAAACCTTACCTTTTGAACTGACCGTAAGTACGCTGCTCAAGCTTTTGCATCTGTTTGCTCCAACCAGGATTTCGACAGGAAAATCGTTTCCAAGATAAGCCATCCTGTTAAAGTTGACTTTCCGGATAAAAATATCCTTACGAAAAGTTGTATCGCCCAAAGCAAGCGTGTAAACCGGGAATTTTATCTTTTCGGAACTATAAACCGGATTTACGCCTTTGTTGTAAATACCATCGCTGGCAAGCAACATGGCTCCAACATTGCGATTTGTGAAACGGGTAATCATCTCGTCAAACAATACCGAAATATCTGTTTGCTTTCCGTTAAAATTCAGATTGTCGCCTTCAGCAACTTTATCACTGAACGAATAAATCCGTACATCGTAATCATTCTGCAGGTTTTTGGAAAGTTCTTTGATCTTTTCGGGATAATCTTTCTTATAAAATGTCGAATCCTGGCCAACTACTAACGATTGCGAATTATCCTGGGCAATGATAATCAAAGGCTTTTCAGAAGTTTTGAAAACGCTTTTTAACAATGGCGAAAGCAATAAAAAAGCAATAAGTGTTATTGCCAAAAACCTAATTGCAGCCAGTAAACGGCTGGTTGAAAGTGAAAAATCTTCCCGCCTGTTTTTATAATAAAGAATGGAAGCGTAAACTCCACCCATCAAAATACATAAAACAAACAACCATCCGGGATATTCGGTAACAATATTCAAAACTTCCTCCGCTGATTCGGTAAATTTTTAATTGGGATATTTTTATGAAAACCGGACTACATCTGCATGCCACCGCACACGTTTATTACCTGGCCTGTAACGTACGACGAAAGGTCGGAGGCAAGGAATATTGCGATGTTTGCAACATCTGTGGGCTTTCCTGATCGCCTGAGTGGAATATTTTTAATCCAGGATTCTCTAACTTCGGCAGTTAATTTTTCGGTCATGGCTGTTTCAATAAATCCAGGAGCGATGGCGTTGCAGCGGACATTCCGTGAGCCAAGTTCCTGGGCAATGGATTTTGTGAAACCAATTAAACCAGCTTTGGATGCCGAATAATTTGATTGTCCGGCGTTTCCTGCAATTCCCACCACCGAACTCATGTTGATGATGGCGCCACTCCGTTGTTTCAGCATGACACGCTGTACAGCTTTGGTCATGTTAAAAACAGATTTTAGATTTACCTTAATTACAAGATCCCAATCTGTTTCAGCCATTCGCATCAGCAGGTTGTCGCGGGTGATTCCTGCATTATTAACCAGAATATCAATGGTTCCAAAATCCTTTACTACTTCATCAATCAATGTATCACTTTGCTCAAAATTACTGGCATCTGAGGCATAAGCTTTGCCTCTCACACCAAGGGCCTCGATTTCTTTTACCAGTGATTCGGTATCGTCGTCAAGCCTGATATCTGTAAATGCAACATCTGCACCTTCGGCGGCATAAGCCAAGGCAATTGCACGGCCTATCCCCCGAGCTGCGCCAGTAATGAGCGCCTTTTTGTTTTCTAAAAGTTTCATAATTTATGTTTTAAAAATTTCGGTAAAGATAATAAAATCAAAAACCTGCATGTCAACAGTAAATTCCTCTGTTAAAAAGGTATTTATCTGAGCTTTAATTCGTTGAACATCTTCCCATCTTCAATCAAATTAATGGCTTCGTTCAACTCATCGTCAATCATACTGATGACTTCAAAATAGGCATTCATATTCCACAAATTACGGGCAATCAATGCTTTGATCTGGATTTTTATCTTTTCGTCAGGATAATAATATTTATCTGCAGGTTTCCGCAAAACGCCTTCATCGGCTGCTTTTTTGCCAAATGATGTATAAATTTCGTCATCAATCTTAAAATTCTTTTTAAAGGACTCAATATCGGCATATTTTTCCAGCAGGTTGGTCCTGTTTTTATCCAGATATGAAATTACAAAATCATTAAACACCGATTTTCTAACAAGATCGGTGTAATAATCAGAAAAACGTGTCGAATCAATCGGCATAAAAACATCAGGCATAATGCCACCACCGCCGTAAACTACGCGTTTTCCGGGTGTAAAATATTTGAGCGAATCTGGAAATTTGATGCTGTCGGCACTAACCAGTTCTCCATTGTCGAGCCGGTGTTTAAAATCCTGAGCGTATTCATCGGAGCCTTCTTCGTAAGGTTTCTGGATGCAACGGCCAGTGGGCGTGTGATATCGTGCTGTCGTAAGCCTGACCATCGAATTATCGGGCAGCTTAAAAGGACGTTGGACAAGGCCTTTACCAAACGAACGCCGCCCAACGATTAAGCCACGATCCCAGTCCTGAACAGCGCCGGAAACAATTTCGCTTGCCGAAGCTGAACCTTCGTTAATTAAAACAACCAATCTTCCCAACTCAAAACCACCTGTGGTGGTGGCATCAAAATCCTGCCTCGGGCTACGCAATCCTTCGGTGTAAACAATAAGTTTTTCGGCAGTTAAAAATTCGTCACTCAGTTTTACGGCAACATCAAGATAACCGCCTGAATTGGCCCGAAGGTCGAGAATAAGCGATTTCATGCCTTGCTCTTTAAGCTTGGCCAGAGATTCGGTAAATTCTTCCATCGAAGTTTTCGAAAAACGGGTAAGTTTAATCAACCCGATTTTTGAGGTAACCATGTAAGCGGCATCAATGCTATTGAGTGGGATTTTATCACGAATAATCGAATAATCAATGAGTTCATTTTTACCGGAACGTTTTATCGAAATGTTTACCGTTGTGCCTTTTTGTCCACGTAAGCGTTTCATTACCCAGTCGTTAGTGATTTCTTTTCCTGTGGCGTTTACACCTTCGATTTTTACAATTTTATCACCTGCCAGAATGCCCAGTTTATCTGATGGGCCGCCGGGCACAGGTGAAATAACAATAATTGTATCTTCAAAAAGTTGGAAAGTAACGCCAATTCCGTCAAAACTTCCTTCGAGTGGTTCGTTAACGCGCTCAACTTCTTCTTTGGAAATATAGGCTGAGTGCGGATCCAGCTTTTTAAGCATCTCAATTATCGCGGATTCTGTCAGCTTAGGGCCATCAACACTGTCAACATAGGCAAACTCAATAATTTGCAATAATGTCGAAAATTTTTGGACTGTTTCTTTTGGGTCGTCAACGTTTTGAGATTTTACACAGTTGGTAAACAGGATTAAACCACCGAAAAGCACTGAAATTGAAGCAATACGGAAAAGATTTCTAAAGATCATTTTTATCATTTTTTATCGGGAAGAATACTTTATTTTACAACCTTACCACAACGAAGGGCAAATCATATTATTTTCGTGTTTGTTTGAGTTAACACTTTTTTTGACCAGTCGGTTCATTTCCTGCCAAAAAAATATGGCCTGGAGTTTGATAAATCGCTGAATTCACGAAAAAAATATCAATAAATGAACGTTTCCGAAAAGGCAAAAATCATCAATAGCATTTTTTATCCAACACTTTTTGTGGTTATAATATGGCTGGTAAAACTTGCCGAAGTAATTTTTCATTACAATTTTGTCGTTTTTGGGATAATGCCATTAAAATTTTCGGGATTAATAGGAATATTCACTTCACCGCTCATTCATGGCGATGTTGCCCATCTTTCGGCAAACAGTGTCCCCATCTGGGTTTTGATGGCTACATTGTTTTATTTTTATCGCCCCATTGCCTGGAAAGTTTTTATACTCACCTATTTTGTAACCGGCCTCTGGGTTTGGTTTTTTGCCAGAGAGGCTTACCACATTGGCGCCAGTGGCGTGGTTTATGGCCTGGCTACTTTTATTTTTTTAAGTGGGATTTTCAGAAAAGAATCACGCCTGATGGCTATTTCGATGTTTGTTATCTTTTCGTACGGTGGGTTGGTCTGGGGCATTTTTCCGCAGCTTTTTCCCGAAAAAAATATCTCCTGGGAGTCGCATTTAATGGGGATTCTGGCTGGTTTGGCATTAGCGGTTTATTATAAAAATGAGGGACCGCAACGCAAAAAATTCAGTTGGGAACTTGAGGAAGAAGACCCCAACGAAGATGAAAATGCTTACTGGCGAATTCCGCCTCCTGCCCCAAAACCCGAACAACCTGCTCCAATTGAAGTTAATTATATTTACCAGGAATCCGAAAAACCTGAAATTCAGGATAATAAAGAACAGTAATTTTGTATTTTGGGTTACAATCATCTACATTTTAGCTCCAAAATTCATTGAATCAATCATTTTGATAGTTTGCTCTTGCTAGGGTTTTTATGGTTAAACTTTCTTAAATTCAGATAAATAACCTGACAAATTATCAACAAGTCAGCATTTTGGTTAACCGTTAAAATTTCAATCTAACTTATTATTTCTTAGCTGCTTTGTTTTGAGTTTTGGTCACAATAGTACTTGAAATCAAAAAAGTTATCAACAAAATCATTAACAATGAAATTATCTATATGTGATGAATATTAATTTTTGATACTACATTTGTCAACTGCCAACTCGATCAAATTTTACAAGTACTAACATTTTTACACACAAATTCGATAATTATGAATGATCATTTTAACGCTGAAAAGATCACCTGCCCTTCTTTTACCAAAAAATACAATCAAATCCTCGATAATAAACACAAAGTCAGCCGTTCGGTGCGCAGTATCGAAAAGGCCATTTACGCCGAAGATTGCGAAGAAGGCATCAATGAGCTTTTAGATTGCGGTGATTATGATCCGGTAAAAATGGATTGCCTCAATTGCCGTGTTGTAGCCAACATCCAAAAGAAGTCAGCCGAAATAATATTGCAGATGAAAGCTACTGCCTGACGAATAAACAGTTATTGTGTTTACCGCATTTTCGTTTACCACCTTCATTGCAGGTAGCCGTGTGTTCGTTTATTTTTGACATACCACAGTTTTGTCTCCGGCAAATACCTGAAAGATTTAACCCGTTAATACGATTAAAGTATTGATAACTAATGAGTTTATGATAGCTTTTAACCGCGTGAAGTCAAATCTTTAGAATTTTATGCGTAGAGTCTTCACCATTGGAGAAACGGTTTTTGATATCATTTTTAAAAATGGCAAAATTCACACCGGAAAGGCTGGTGGATCTATGCTCAATTCGTCTGTTTCGCTTGGCAGATTAGGGCTAGATGTTAGTTTTATTACCGAAATCGGAACAGATGATGTTGGGGAACTGGTCGTTAATTTTCTTAACGAAAACCAGGTTTCGACGGATTTTATTTTTCGATTTGACGATGGGAAAACACCGATAGCCCTGGCCTTTTTGGATGAACATCAAAATGCCAGTTATTCATTTTACAAATTCTATCCTAAAAAGCGCTTGCAGCAAACCTTTCCGGCAATTAACGAAAACGACATTGTTCTTTTTGGATCTTTTTTTTCGGCCAGTCATGAAGTGAGGCAACCTTTGATCAATTTTATTAAAAATGCCAGAGATGCCGGAGCGATCGTAATTTATGACCCAAATATCCGAAAGCCGCACCAGAGCGAGATTCCAAAACTTCAAAACCTGATTTTCGAAAAT
>CAIYZW010001017.1 GCA_903930725.1 uncultured Bacteroidota bacterium | reverse complement strand
AGGCCATTATTATTTATCTATGCCGGAAAAGCCCATCCCAACGATGGTGCAGGCCAGGATTTGATTAAACGGATTATGGAAATATCGCGGTCGGCAAACTTTATTGGCAAAGTTGTTTTTATCGAAAACTACGACATGGACCTCGCTCATAAACTTATTCCGGGCGTTGATATCTGGCTCAACACCCCTACCCGACCGCTTGAAGCTTCGGGTACCAGCGGCGAAAAAGCTGTGATGAACGGTGTTGTAAATCTCTCAGTTCTTGATGGCTGGTGGGCCGAAGGTTATAAAGAAAATGCAGGTTTCGCCATTCAGGAAGCAAGGACATATGCCAATCAGCAATTCCAGGACGAATTGGATGCCGAGATTATTTACAACCTTTTTGAGGATGAGGTTTTGCCTTTGTACTACGACAAAAACAGCGATGGTGTGCCCACAAAATGGGTTCAGTACATCAAAAATACCGTTTCGGAAATTGCGCCACAGTTTACGATGAAACGCATGCTCGAAGATTACAAAAAGCAGTATTACAACAAACTTTTTGAGCGTGCCAAACTGATGAAAAACGACAACGCAAAACTGGCTGGCGATTATGCCAACTGGAAACAGGATATGCGCACCAAATGGCCGGATATTAAGCTCGAAAAACTGATGGTACCTGATGCAACCCGCACTGCGCTTACCCTCGAAGATGTTTTTTCGACCGAAGTTACCATTTACACCAACGGAATTTCGCCGGAACATTTAGCCGTTGAGATTTTGTTTGGCAAAAAAGATGGGGGCCATGTTAGCAAGATTCTCTTTAGCAAACAGATGCCTTTGGTTGCCGTAAACGGCAAAAGCGCCAGGTTTGCCATTGATATTCCGCCTTTCCAGGCAGGGTCGTACAATTACGCTTTCCGCATTTATCCAAAACACGAACTGATTCCGCATCGCCAGGATTTCTGTCTGGTAAAGTGGGTTTAGATAATCAGGCCAAAAATGCCTTAAAAAAGGAGAAATCGCACCGGAAGTTCCCGGAGGAGATTTCTCCTTTTTTTTGAATATGATTTTCCCTTCCTTTTTCGAGGCAAATTATGGATCAGTTCAATTTGATGGTTCTACCAATAATTTTCATTAAAAAAGCATTGGCTTAGCAAAGTTTAGATACTTTTGTAATTGATAATTATTCTAAATTACAAGACTGGCAAGGCACAAAATAATGGACTTAAGCGAACTCAGAGAAGGCGAAAAAGGGATTATCTCCAAAATCAGAGGCAGGGGCGCATTCAGAAAGCGCATAACCGAGATGGGTTTTGTGCGTGGCAAAGAGGTGTTTGTAGTTAAAAATGCCCCACTCCGAGACCCCATCGAATACCGCCTGATGAATTACGAAGTTTCGTTACGCCGCAGTGAGGCACGACTAGTTTCGGTTGTTACCGAAAACGACGTGAAGCAGTCCTTCGAGATTGAGGATTTCCATGGTGTTATTGATGAGGACATTCTTAAAAAAACTGCCGGCGAAAAGGGAAAAATCATTGATGTTGCCCTGGTTGGAAACCCCAACTCGGGTAAAACGACCATTTTTAACTTTGCCTCCCATTCGCGCGAAAAAGTAGGAAACTACGGCGGCGTTACGGTTGACTCCAAAATGGCCCGGTTTCAGCAGT
>CAIYZW010001016.1 GCA_903930725.1 uncultured Bacteroidota bacterium | reverse complement strand
TTGAAGGCTTCGCTAAAATGCCGTGTCGATTTTTCTTCTTTCATAAGTTGACATTTAAAGTTATTAACAATACTTTTGTCAACCTATTTCATGATAGGACAGTTGAGTTTGTGATTTGTTTTTTGAGTTTTGATGTTTTTATTCGATTCCCGAGAAGTGTTTCATAAACTGAACTCTTTCGTAGGCGGCGGGGTTTTCGGCGGTTTTTAAACTCATTTTTCCAACAAAATCGCTGGTTTTGGTAAAATTGTGCCTTTGCATCCATTTATCCAAAAAATCGGTCATTTCGCCAATAACATGAAAACCATTTTTGTACAAAACCGAAGCAATCTGGACGGCTTTGGCGCCAGCAAGCAATTGTTTAACAACACTTTCGCCATTATGAATTCCTGTGGAAGCGGCAATGTCGCAATGCACCCTGTCCGAAAGCATGGCCACCCAGCGCAGCGAAGTTGACAATTCGTCTTTGGTGCTGAAAACATTGGATGAGGTAACTTCAAAATTCTCGATATCAATATCCGGCGAAAAAAATCGGTTAAAAAGCACCATTCCTGCAATTCCAGTCCACGAAAGCTTGAGCGCCATTTTGGCCAATCCCGAAAAATAATAACTGATTTTAACGGCAACGGGTATCGAAACCTGTTTCATTACCTCGTTTACGATGTCGAAATAAATTTGTTCATTCTGGAAACCTTCGCGTTTGGGGTCGGAAGGCAAAATAAAAATATTTAACTCAATCGCGTCAGCACCAGCATTTTCGATGAGTTTGGCAAAATGAATCCATTCCGACGAACTCACACAATTTATACTGGCGATTACAGGAATCGAAACCTTTTTTTTACAGTCGCTAATCAGTTGCAGATAATCATTAACATCTTTTTCCTTTGAATAGTTGCTGATGTAATCTTCGGCCTCCGGATATGAAAAAATTTTATTGCTTTCGGAGTACAACTTATTGATTTGGTGCATGATCTGCTCTTCGAATAACGATTTAAGTACCACGGCTGCAGCGCCGCTTTTTTCGAGCAATTTAACGTTTTCGAGCGATTTTGTTAATCCTGAACTGCCGGCAATAATGGGGTTTTTGAGCTTAAAACCCATGTAATTGGTGGTAAGATCTGCCATGATTTCGGTTAATTTTTATTTGAACACACTTAATAGGATGAAATTTTAGTAAACAAAAATACTTATTCATTTCAATTTTTGAGATGTAAAAACCGGCGCATGGCTAATTTTTATTCAAAATAAATAGTTTGCCACACCAGCCTTTGTAAATGGTAAATTATCGGGCATCATCCCGCTCAAATTAAAATTTAAATTGCCTACTTTTGCCTGCTCTGATTATGCAAAAAATACAAAAATATCTCATTAAAATTGCCCTTCCGGTAATTGTTGTCCTTTTGGGTTTTACAATGGTTTCGTGCCATGTAGGGCGTTTTTTTTATTGGAATTTTGCCGATATCAACGATTATAAAAAGTTCCCTTCGCTGCCGGTTAATAAAGCAGGAACGGAGTTTTTGTTTTATGAGAAATCTCCTCAAATCAGCCCGGAAGTTCCATTGATTTTTGCAGGAACAGACGACACTCCTGGTTTTGATGCCTTTCTCGAAAACCATAAAACGGTTGCTTTTCTGCTTATTCGCAACGACACTATCCTTTACGAAAACTATTTCGACAGTTATGCCGATTCAGCAATAATTCCTTCTTTTTCGTTATCAAAATCCTTTGTCTCGGCGCTTGTTGGAATTGCTGTTGGTGAAGGATTTATCAATAATACCAGCCAACCCATTACCGATTTTATCCCCGAATTAAAGCAAAATGACCCGCGTTTTGAAAAAATAACACTCGAAGATTTGTTGAACATGCGCTCAGGAATCAGGTTCGACGAAGGTTACAGCAATCCTTTTGCCGACATGGCCAAATATTATTATGGCATCAACCTTAAAAATTATGTTTCGCAGTTGAAAATCGAATCGCCGCCCAACGAAAGATATAGCTACATCAGTGTGAATGTTTTGCTGCTTGGAATGGCTGTTGAGAACGCCACCGGCAAAAAGTTGAGCCAATACCTCCAGGAAAAAATCTGGCAGCCTCTCGAAATGGAGTTTGATGCAAGCTGGAGTGTTGACAGCAAAAAGGATAACCAGATTAAAGCTTTTTGCTGTATCAACGCGCGGACAAGGGATTTTGCGAAATTCGGGAGGCTTTACCTGAATAATGGCCGATACAACGGCAAGCAGATTATTCCCGAAAAGTGGGTAAAAAGCACCATGAGCACAATCAACGATTCCAGGGATTCGCAAAACTACAGTTATACCTACAGCTGGCGGGTTAAAGAAGATGGGGCAATCTTTGCGAAAGGCGTGCTGGGGCAGTACATTTATGTTTTCCCACAAAAAAATATCATCATCGTAAGGTTAGGTAAGAAAACCGATGGCATAAACTGGCCGCTTTTTATGGAAAAGATTTGCGAAGAGCTTTAGCCGGAAATGTCGTTAACTGGCCACTGGCCACTGGCCACTGCTGACTGCCCACTGCCGACTGCCCACTGCCGACTGCCGACTGCCCACTATCAAAGAAAAACAAGAAAGATGTACGCAATTATTGATATCGAAACTACGGGAACAAGCTATCTGAATGGTAAAATTACCGAGATTGCCATTTTGATTCACGATGGCCATCGGGTTATTGACGAGTTTAGTACGCTCATTAATCCCGAACAAAAAATACCTTATTATATTCAACAGCTTACCGGCATTACAAACCGCATGGTTGACGATGCTCCCAAGTTTTTTGAAGTAGCAAAAAAGATTGTGGAGATGACCGAAGACCAGATTTTTGTGGCGCACAATGTAAGTTTCGATTACAATTTTATCCGTCAGGAGTTTAAAAATCTGGGTTACGATTTTGTACGCGAAAAGCTTTGCACCGTTAAGTTGAGCCGCAAACTTATCCCCATGAAGCGGTCGTACAGTTTGAGCAATCTCTGCGCCGATCTGAATATCGAAAACCCGCACCGGCACCGTGCCATGGGAGACGCACAGGCCACGGCAACCCTTTTTGGTATGTTGCTTTCCATAGACCCAAACTTAGCCGGAATTTCAACGCAAGGCTTCAATAGCAGCCTGAAACCCGAATTTATCAAAAAACTGCCCGAAGAAACCGGCGTTTATTATTTTATGGACGATAAACACGAAATTATTTATGTCGGGAAAAGCACCAACATCAAGAGTCGCGTGCTGTCCCACCTTAACAACAGCACCACCAAACGTGCCCTCGAGATGAAAAACCGGGTTACCGAAATTGATTTCGAGATAACCGGAAGCGAGCTGGTGGCCTTGCTGCTCGAATCGAACGAAATTAAAAAGCACAAACCCGTTTATAACCGTGCCTTGCGGCGTTCGATTTTCAATTTCGGGCTATTTAGCGATGTTGACGAAAATGGCTACATCCGGTTTATGGTTTCGCGCATTGACGAAAACTCCGAACAAGCGCCACTTACCACTTTTTCGTCGTCAATGGCGGCCAAAAAATACCTTTTTACGCTTGTCGAGGAAAACCATCTTTGCCAGAAGCTGTGCGGACTTTACGAGACTAAAAGTTCGTGTTTCCAGTATAAAATCAAGGAGTGTTACGGCGCCTGCATTGGCGAAGAAAGTCCCGAAGATTACAACCAGCGCGCCGGTAAAATTATCGCCCAATACAAATACAGCCACGACAGCTTTTTGCTGGTTGACAAAGGCCGCACCGACGACGAATGTACCGTGGTAAAAGTTGAGCATGGCCGCTACATCGGTTTTGGCTTTGCCAGCAGGGAAGTAAGTGGTTTCGATGCGGTGGAATACCTGAGTTCGGCGATTAAGCCATTCCCCGAATGTAAAGACGTACATTCCATCATCAGAAGCCACATCAAAAACTCGCCGAGGCTTAAGATTATTAAACTGAATTCGGAGATTTAGCTGGCCTTTAAAATCTTGAATTAAGTTTGTCTGATGCTGAAAATGAATTGAAATCTGCAAACCAAATGAGTCTCTGCTTGAAAACATCAAACATTATCAGTGGATTAACTAACTGCTGTAAGGGTGAAAGCCTTCAAAAAATGAATAATCCAACCTGAAAAAATTACTATTTTTACGGCCATCGAAATTGTACAATTATGAAGCATCATTTTTACCAAACAATAGTTTTGCTGGTTCTGATCATTGTTTTTTTACCTGCCTGTCAGGTGAAAAAGACAATGAAAAAGGCTGCCGAATTTGAGGCTGCCGGAATGTTTAAAGACGCTGCCGACCAGTATTATCAGGCGTATCAGCTCAATCCTAAAAAGGCAGAAATCAAAATTGCCTTAAAGCGCACCGGCCAGCTCTACCTGGAGGATTTATCCGGAAACATCGAAAAATATTACAGCCGCGCCGATTATAAAGCCACTGTTTACGAATATGTTACAGCCATTGGATTTGTCGAAAAATTGGGCCGCAGCGGCGTTGACCTGAACCTCGACCCCGCCTCGACACGCTATTTTGAGGAGGCCAAAGACAATTATCTTAACGAGCGATATTCGGTTGGGCAAAAAACGCTTATCGAGCAAAACTACGATGATGCCAAAGCCATCTTTAGTGAAATTTATCAGATTGATCCTGACTTTAAGGATACGAAAAGCTATCTGAACCAGGCCAAATTTGAGCCTGTTTATCAGGAAGCAGCCCGTTTGTACGGCGATGGAAAATACATGGAGGCTTACCAGAAATGGTACTCTATTTTTCTGGAAGATCAGAATTTTAAAGATGTTAAAGATCAGATGCAGCAAGCGCTTAACGAGCGTTACAAGCAAGGTTCGGTGTTTTTGATGAACGAGAATTTTTCAGAAGCAGCCACCGCACTTGGAGAAGTTTACCGCGCTGATCCGGGTTTCCTGGATGTAAAAATGCTGTTTACTGAGGCCCGCAACGAGCCGCTTTATCGCCGTGGAAATACGATGCTTGCCGAAAAAAAATGCCGGACGGCCTATTTTGCTTTTTCGGATGTAATTAAAGATGCCGGAAATTACAAAGACGCTGTAAATCTCAAGGCAAATGCGTTGCAATGCGCGCAATATCCAATCGCCGTTGGAACCTGGGCACCAAAGGGAAAAACCGCACAGGCTGCCGAGTTTCAAAATATGCTCATCAACAAGATGATTAAGCTGGACAACCCGTTTTTGAAAGTGTTCGATCTTGCCGCTGTTGACAATTATATTTTTCAAAGCCTGATAAACAATGCTGGCAACCTCAATCGCTCGCAGCTTAAGCAACTTGCTGACAGGCATAGACTTAAAGCTGTTTTGTATTGCAACGTGAGTGAGTTTATCCAAAATGAAGGCAAACAGAAAAAAACCGAGAAAACCGGGTTTGAACGAATCACCTCAAAAAACCAAATGGGTGAAATTACGGTTTCTGATAAGCAGGTCAAGTACGAAGAAATTTCTCAGGAAAACTCGGCGACGATGACACTGAATTATAAATTAATTTCGACCGAAACCGGCGAAATTCTGCTCACCGATTATTTTACCGAAGAAAAGGGAGAATCGGTAAAATATGCCGTTTATGGCGGTAATGCCAGTGTTTTGTATCCGGCAATAAATTCAAATGGTGTTTTTATGGTTGACGACCGGAATTTCCAGTCACTTCAAAATCTGCTTAAAGCGCCCAGAACCATCAAAACCACCGCAAGCCTCACCAATATTGTATTTGAGGCCTCATCGAAGAAAATTTCCGGCAACATCAACAATTTTAATCCAGAAAAATGAAACAGTTTTTTAACATCTTTATCTTAGCTTTTGCTTTGCTGGCCTGCACTACAACGAAAAAAACATCCTTCGAGGATTTGATGGCCGGCGCCCCGGATTGGGTTAAACAAAGTCCCAACAACGCGTCCTTTTACCACGGCGTTGGCTCGGCGCTCAAAAACCAGCAAATGGATTTCCGCGAAAAGGCCAAACAAAACGCCCTTTCGGACATGGCCGGGAATATTTCGGTAAATATCTCCACCTCCTCGGTTTTTAGCCAGTACGAATTCGACAGCAAAATCAGCGATTATTTTAAAGATAACATCAAACTTTCGACACAAAGCTACCTCGAAGGTTACGAAGTGGTTGGGAGCTGGGAAAACGCCGAGCGCTACTGGGTTTATTACCGCATTTCGAAGGCTGAATATGAGCGTATTAAAAACGAAAGGATTCTGTCGGCATTAACAAAATCGCTTGGCGATTACAACGAAGCAGGCGCTTTTGCAAAAGCGGGCAACTCGGCCGAAGCCATGAAATTTTACATCAGGGCCACCGAAAAAATTAAAGATTTCCTTGTCGAAGACCTCAAAGCCAGCATTGACGGTGTCGAACAACCTTACACCAGCCGACTGTTTTCCGATTTAACATCCTGCCTTCAAAATATAAGAATCGTTTTTCCGGTTGAATCAATCAAGGTAAAAAGTGGCCAAAAACCAGCCAACGAAATCCTGAATCTTACTATCAAAAATATAAACAGCCAAAACCTGGCAGCTATCCCAATTATAGTCAGCTATTCGTATTTTCCGGGCAAAAAGGATGAGTTAATTTCGGATGCTTCCGGAAATATCAGGCTTACAACGGGTCAGGTAAAATCGAAGCGGAAAGATGAATTTATTACCGCGCTGGTAAATTTTGAGAAAATTGTGAAGGATAATTCGCCTGATGCTTTTGTGCGGAAACTGCTCGTAAATTTTAAGGCTTCGGAGTATGTTTTGCCTGTAATTATCGCACCTACTGTTTTTTACATCGAGGCTGATGAGAAAAATCTTAATATTCCAAATTCCAATCCGCAAACTCAATCAGGGTTAGTGGCAAAACTTACATCAGATGGATTTTCGGTTGAAACCGTTGCCGGAAAAGCTGATTATCTGATTTCGGTAGCCGCCAACACTGCCCAGGGTTCGCAGCGCGAAGGCAAATTTTCGTCAGTACTTACGGCCACTTTTTTTGTAAAAAATAGCTTTGGGCAAACCGTTTTTAGTCAGAGCATCGCCGACATCAG
>CAIYZW010001015.1 GCA_903930725.1 uncultured Bacteroidota bacterium | reverse complement strand
TTTTATTAATGGCTATCTTTTTTCTGGCTCGGCCACCTATTGGCAGAAAACACTTTTTAACATGCCTATTGGGTTAAATGCTTCTTTGATGACTAATCACCTAACCAGCAGTTACATCGGATTGTGAAATTGGTGTTTTAAACGTTCCTTTGCCGGATATAAAACCTAACAAAATGATGTGCAAATACCGGTTTATTGAACCTTACGCTTTAAGAGATCGGCCATGAAAATTCACAGGGAAAAACCGAAAATTATGGGCATTGTAATATTTTGGGTGATGGCAAAGCACCAAACAATGATTAATTGCAACTTCATTTTATTCGACCCCTTCAGAGTCGGATGCCGATGCTTTGTCATCCAATCTATAAGCATTGGAATCCTTCGGATTCATTTTTTAATCCTGAAGGAATTGTTTCACACGACAATCACAAATCAGAAAAATCACCCAAACAACTCCCCGATATCTTCTTTGGTAAGATGTTTAATGAAACTTTCTTCGGTGCGGATGATGTCGGCGGCGACGGCTTTTTTGCGCTCCTGGTATTTCAGGATTTTTTCCTCGATGGTGTCTTTGCAAATCATGCGATATGCAAACACCTTTTTGTCCTGACCGATGCGGTAGGTGCGGTCAATGGCCTGGTTTTCGACTGCCGGGTTCCACCAGGGATCGAAAATATAAACATAATCGGCGGAGGTAAGGTTGATGCCCGTTCCACCGGCTTTAAGACTGATTAAAAACACCCGGCATCTGGTATCTTGCTGAAAGCGGTTGACGCTGTCGCGCCGCTGTTTTTGCAGCGAACTGCCATCGAAATATTCGTAATCGTGTCCTTCGCGTTTCAGCTCGCGTTCGATAATTTTGAGCATCTGCACAAATTGCGAAAACACCACAATCTTATGGTTTCCCGTCTTTTCGTTGATCTGGCGCATCAGTTCATCCAGTTTTACCGAATCAAGCAATTTTTCTTCCTCGTCTTTCAGCAATTCGGGACTGTTGCAAATTTGCCGGAGTTTGAGCAAGCCTTCGAGCACAAACATTTTGCTTTTTTCCAGACCGTTTTCATCAATTTTATTGAGGAGATACATCCGGTATTTGTTGCGGTATTCTTCATAAATCCTGAACTGATCGCTCTCCATCCGGCACCAGATTACATCTTCGGTTTTTGGTGGAAGTTCGGTGGCTACCTGCTCCTTGGTACGTCGCAAAATGAAAGGTGAAACCAGTTTCCGCAACTCATTGGCACGACCGACATCCTGGTCTTTGTCAACCGGGTTTGAATATTGTTCCTTGAAAAATTTCTGATTGCCCAACATGCCGGGATTTACAAAGTTCATCTGGGCGTATAAATCGAAAGTGTTGTTTTCGATGGGCGTGCCGGTAAGCGTAAGCCGGTTTTTGCCCTGGAGCAGACAGGCAGCTTTGTAACGTTTGGAAAGCGGATTCTTTATGGCCTGCGATTCATCCAGAATTACATAATTGAACTTTATTTCTTTCAGAATTTCGATATCGTTAATCATCACCCCATAAGTGGTTACCACCAACTGGAAATCGCTTGATTTGAGCACATCTTTATCACGATTTGAACCATAATAAAACAGGACTTTAAGGGTGGGATAAAACTTATTAATCTCGTTTTCCCAGTTAAAAATAAGGGTGGTGGGCAGCACAACAAGCGATGTTTTGGGTTTTGCCGACTTTTG
>CAIYZW010001014.1 GCA_903930725.1 uncultured Bacteroidota bacterium | reverse complement strand
GAGTTATTAAACAAAAACATGGACGAGCTTTTTCCTTCCGACCTGGCAAAATCAATGGTAGCCAATGATAACCAGATTATTAAAGAAGGAAAAAAAATTGATATTCAGGAAGAATTTAACGGGAGGGTTTATTCTACCACCAAATTCCCCATTCATGTAGAAGGTAAACCGGATTATCTGGCAGGATTTTCTATTGACATCACCGATAGCCAACTTGCTGAACTTGCACTTGTAAAGAGTGAGGAGAAATACCGCAAGTTGCACGAAAGCCTGCGTGATGGCTATGTTTACGTTTCGATGGATGGCGTCGTCCAGGACAGTAACAAGGTTTTTCAGGATTTGCTTGGCTACACTCCCGCCGACCTTCAAAAATTAACTTATGTTGACCTAACACCCACAAAATGGCATAGTACCGAAGCCCGAATTGTAAACGAAGAAATTTTGCCGCTGGGCTATTCGTCTGTTTACGAAAAAGAATACTGCAAAAAAGATGGTGCCATTATTCCGGTCGAACTCAGGGCGTTTCTTATCAGCGATTCTGAAGGTCAGCCACAAGGCATGTGGGCCATTGTTAGAGATATTTCGGAACGAAAACAAGCCGAAGAAATACTAAGAGCTTCCGAAGAGAAATTTAAAAGTATTGTCGAATCGTCACCTACGGCCATGCATTTTTATAATCTTCAAAATGATGACCGGCTTATCTTTATAGGCGCAAACCCAGCCGCCGAATTAGTTCTTGGTATTTCGCATAAATTATTAATTGGCAAAACCATCGAAGAAGCTTTTCCAAATCTTGCTGAAACCGAAATTCCTGAGTTGTACAAAAAAATCGCCAGGGGCGAACAAAGTCATCATTCATTCGAGATTTCGTACCAGGAAGAACGTTTTTCGGGTCATTACAACGTAAGCGTATTTAGGACTGCCCGAAATACCATTGCCGCCGATTTTATTGATATCAGCGATAGAAAAAAAACCGAAGAAAAACTCAGGCAAAACGAAACGCGGCTCATTGAGCTTAATGCTACGAAGGATAAATTCTTCTCCATCATAGCCCATGATTTAAAAAACCCTTTCAACAGCATTTTAGGGTTTAGCGAAATGCTAAAACTCGAAGCAAAACACCTCGAAAATTCTTCGATCGGTAATTATGCAAGCCTTATTAACACTGCCTCACGATACACCTACCAGCTTTTGGAAAACCTTTTAACCTGGGCACGAATGCAAAACGGAACTGTGCCTTTTAGTCCCAGATCGTTAATTGTCGAGCAACTTGTGAGGGATGAATTCGAAATTGCCCGACCTAATGCCGGCCAAAAAAAGATTACATTAACCAGTGATGTACCTAAGAGTTTAATTATCGGGGCCGATGAAAATATGTTCAGAAATATTTTAAGAAACCTGGTTTCGAACGCCGTAAAATTTACACCAAAAGGTGGCGAGGTACATTTATCTGCCGAAGTGGTTGATGCGGCTGTTGTAATTTCGGTAACCGATAATGGTGTCGGTATGAAGCCTGATGATATTGAAAAACTCTTTAAAATCGAAACCAACTTCTCGACACGAGGTACCGAAAGCGAAAAAGGAACAGGTTTAGGGTTGCTTTTGTGCAAGGAATTTGTCGAAAAACATGGTGGGAAAATCTGGATCGAAAGCAAGGAAGGGATTGGCAGTAAGTTTAGTTTTACTATTCCGGCTTTGTGACCCAAAGCATGCATAAAAAAATGTCCTGGTCTGAATATGAAGCTATAACCCGTTTAAAGCAAAGTATTCTATTCAGCCCACTCAGGGCTGTTTTACCCGCAATCACTATAACCGTATTTGTTGTTAGACAGAGCTTACGCCGAAGCCGGTGGTTATTGAAATAAAGTCTTCCGGACTTTTTATGCAAAAAAAATCTGGTAACAAAAAGGTTAACATTAAACTTAATGACTATTTTTGGAAACTATCGGATACTAATTTTCAGATCAGGTTGCGAAAATGGCTTCGGAAAGTGACCATAAGTCTGAATACCACGGGATTAAATACAAAAAATTTAGATAAGACTAATGTCGGTATTTTTTTTAGAAAATTTGGATTATCTGTTGTTTATCGAAGGTGTTGGCTTTGCCCTTCTGGGCGGGGTGAGCCTTGCGCTTAATAATAGTGGCAAATATTCGCTGCCCTGGAAATGGCTTGGTTTTTTTGGCATTTTGTATGGAATTACGCTCTGGCTCGATATTATGGCTGTTTTTACAGGTGATTCTCAGTTGTTTAAGTTATTCAGGATTTTAACACTGGCGATCTCATTATTTTTCCTTTTACAATTTGGGCTGCGTGGTTTACAACGGCAGGAAGCAAAAAACCTGGAGCAATGGTTAGGTTTGGCTTTGTTTCTGGCAGGTTTCGGTGGCTTATGGTACGGTTTATTTGCGTTGAATATGACTTTCAGATATTCGCTAGGTTTGGTTGGTGGATTTTGGACGGCATTTACCTTTTATCTTGCCTGGCATCAAAATAAGAATAAACCGGGGCGTTTTTACTTACTGGCACTCAGTATTTTATTTGTATTATTTGCAATTTTCGCAGGACTTATCGTTCCACCGGCAGGTTTTTGGCCGGCATCATTCCTTAATCAGGATACGTTTGTAAAAACATTCGGGGTACCTGTCCATGTTCCGTTGATCATCATTGTAGGATTTATGACAGTCTGTGTATGGTTAATTCTGCAAAAAGATGGCATCCGCGACAAGTTAGTCTATGCTTTGATATTCACAATTTCGACGTTTTCGATACTTGCCGGAGGTGGTTGGTTGGTAAATAAAACCGGAAATTCCAGATTAAATGCCGAATCGGAACAAATACTCATTGCCGCGCGATTAAGTGCAGCTTCCATCAATTCAGAGCTTATCAGCGAGCTAAAGGGCTTACCTTCCGACATTGGCACACCACAGTATGTCGAGTTGAAGGAAAGGTTGATGAAAATGAAAGGCGCATACCCGGGCTTCCGTTTTATTTATCTTGTTCATTTAAAAAACGAAAGCATTACTTTTTTGGTTGATTCTGAACCAGCAACCTCGGAGGATTACTCGGCCCCCGGCGATTTTTTTACCGGTGCTCCTGTTGATCTTGCCAAGGTAATTAATGGCGAATGGGAGCAATTATCGGTTGTTTATGAGGATGCCTGGGGTGAATGGCTCTCGGCTTTTGTGCCTGTTTATAGCAAAAAAACAGGGAAACTTGTAGCGGTACTGGGCATTGACAGGTCGTTGGAATTAATCATCCGGAATGTTTCAACCGACAGAATCAAAATCATTTTTATCGTCTTTTTGATAATGGCGTTATTGATTTTTTTCTATGTTCATAACGAAATCCGAAAGGAAGCTTTTGAACAAATTTCGATCTCGGAAAACGAAATACGTGCCAGCGAGGAAAAACTTAGGTCACTCATCAACCACCTTCATGCCGGGGTTTTGGTGCACGACCCCGAAACAAGGATCATCCTGAGTAATGCACAGGCTTCGAACCTGCTGGGCTTGCCGGTGGAACAACTTCAGGGTAAAGTTGCCGATGACCCGATCTGGCATTTTTTGCGTGATGATGGTTCGCCACTGCCTGTGAATGAATTTCCTGTAAATCAGGTTATTGCTGATAATCAGCCCTTGCATAACTACATTCTTGGCATAGTTAAGCCAAACAGCTCCGAAAGGGTTTGGATTCTTGTAAACGCTTTTCCCGAATTTTATTCAAATCAGAAAATCAGACAAATAGTAGTAACCTTTACTGATATTACCGAACTTAAACAAGCCGAAGAAGCCCTGATCGAAAGCGAAACGCTTAACAGGCTGGTTATCGAAAACCAGGGCGAGGGCATCGGCATTGTTGATTTAAACGAAAACTTCACCTTTGCAAATCCAGCTGCCGATCAAATGTTTGGCCTTCAAAAAGGAGGCTTGGTCGGACAGAATTTATTGGATTTTATCACTGCTGATTTTTTCAAGGTGATTAATCAGGAAACCCAAAAACGCTCAAAATCAGTTAAGTCATCCTATGAAATTGAGATTATCTCAAAAACTGGCGATCCAAAAAGCCTTTTGGTGACCGCAACACCAAAATACGACAACAAAGGAAAACATAGCGGTACTTTTGGTGTTTTCAGAGATATTACCGATCGTAAATTAGCCGAAAATGCGCTGCGCGAAAGCGAAGAACGCTACAAAGCTGCATTCAGCACGCTCCCCGAAGCCATCTCTATTACCAACGCCGACGGAATTTTAATTGATGTTAACGAAGGCTTTGTATCCCTCTCGGGCTATATAAAAAGCGACATCATCGGAGCTACAATAAATAGCCTCAATATCTGGACTAACCCCGACGACAGAATAAAAATCATCGAAACGGTAAGGCAGCAAGGCCTTATCGAAAACTTTGAAACAGTTTTCCGCAATAAGAGCGGTTCGTTACTTACCGCATTGGTTTCGGCCTGTTTGATCAACTTCAATAACCAGCCGCATATTTTATCTATTACCAGAGATATCACCGGAAGGAAACAAATCGAAAACGACCTCATTAAAGCCAAGGAAAATGCTGAGGAAAGCGACCGGCTCAAAAGTGCTTTTTTAGCCAATATGTCGCACGAAATACGCACGCCAATGAATATCATTCTTGGCCTGATTCCGAATCTTGATGAAGAAAATATAGATGCTTGGGAGCGTAAGAATCTGATACAAATCATTAGCCGCAAAGGCACCGACCTGATTACAATAATCAACGATATCATTGATATCTCGATGATTGACAGTCATCAGCTTACCATCACCAACACTACTTTTAATCTTAACGAATTGCTCGATTCGACGCTGTTGTCATTCGAAAACGAGAAAATTATCAACGAAAAGACAAACATCAAAATAAGCAACCACAAATCATTAAATGGAGCCTACAGCAACATTGTTACCGATCAGGTCAGGCTTTCACAAATTTTGAATAATCTCATTGGAAACGCCCTCAAGTTTACTTCTGCTGGCTACATAAAATTTGGCTATCACACCGAGAAGGAAAACCTGCTCTTCTTTGTTGAGGATACCGGAAAAGGCATTGCCAAAGAAAAACATGCCATAATCTGGGAAAGGTTCAGGCAGGAAGAGGAATCGAACGCACGTACTTTTGGAGGTGTTGGGCTTGGGCTATCAATTTCGAAAGAATTGGTGGGGCTGTTGGGCGGTAGTTTGTGGTTTATTTCGCACGAAGAAAATCCGGCAGAGGGTAAACCAGGTGGCTCAACCTTTTATTTTACGCTGCCATTGTCGGTTTTGGTTAAAAAAGAAATTACTTCGGCCAAGCCGGTTGAAGAAACTATAAATTACGATTTTAATGGGAAAACCATTTTAATTGCTGAGGATTTGGATGATAATTTTGATGTGTTGAGGCTTATTCTACGAAAATTCAACCCCGTGCTCATCCACGCCGAAAACGGTGCAAAAGCGGTCGAAATATGTAAAACAAATCCCGCAATCAATCTTATTTTGATGGATGTTCGTATGCCGGTGATGGATGGCCACAAAGCAACCATGGAAATCAGGAAATTTAAGCCTGAAATCCCCATCATCGCACTCACTGCTCACGCTTTTATGGAAGATAAAGCCAGAAGCATTGCAGCCGGCTGCAATAATTTCATCACAAAACCCATTGATCAGAAAAAGTTGTTGAAAATGATTGACCACTATTTGAGAATGGAATGATGGAAGGGACGAAGAGACGAGTGGGCGAGAAGATGAGGAGGCGAAGGGGAGAAGAGGATTAACGCTCTGCACAATGCGCTCTGCGCTAAGAAAATCATTAAAAAATGAAAAAACAAGTAAGCCATAAATTGTTTATGATCTGCGGGCTTGAAGTAATCATCAATAAACCAGCAGTAGAACCTGAACATTTCGATTTCAGTGGTAAAACCATTTTAAATGTTACCGATAGTCTTGCTGGTCTTGATGTAATAGCATTGATGCTTGAAACGCATCATGCTAATTATATTCGGGCACGAGATGGTGTCGAAGCCGTCGAAATCTGCAGGCAAAACCAAAATGTTGATCTTATCCTGATGGATATTCAGATGCCCATCATGGATGGTTTTGAGGCCACACAGGAAATCCGGAAATTTAATCCCAACGTCCCAATAATCGGAATTACGTATTCGGGGCTTAAGAATGGTCTGGAAGTCAGCAAAGAGGCCGGGTGCAATGATATCTTTTTTAAGCCGGTTGAAATGAAAAGACTCATCAAAATGATTGATAATTAATTAAAAAAGTGAAGAGTCAATTAAAAACCGAAAAATCCTGAAGTTGAGTTTACGGAGTTGGTTTCTGACTTCGATTTCCGTGCATTTATTTGATAAAAATGAAAAAGGAAAACCGAACAAATGCGATTAGTCTGACCGTTATTTTTATTGTTGTTACCATTGTGTTTAGCACCGGTGGATTTGTCTTTTACAACTATCAAAAAAAGATAATGACCCTCGAAAAACACAACGAGTTAATTGCAATCAGTAAACTTAAAGTTGATCAGATTACCAACTGGCGCAACAACCTTTTGAGTGATGCCGTGTCCATTTTTAATAACACAATGGCCATTGAAGCTATCAGGCAATTGGATGCTGGTGAAAGGCGCGCCGAAAACTATCCCAAAATCAGCGAATGGCTTTGTGCATTTCAGGAGGCTCATAATTATTCATCAGCAGTTTTATTGGACAAAAATCTCCATTGTATTCTTGGCTCACGTCCGGTTGAACCGCTTCGCGAAAATGGTGTAAAACTGGCAAAACAAGCTATGATTGAGAAGAAAATCATCTTTTCTGATTTGCATCTGAGTTCTTCCCTTGGTCCACATCTCGACTTAATAATTCCACTTTTTATTTCACCCAAAGAATTGAGAGGATTTATTGGCATTGTTTTCCTCAGAATTGATGCAGCAAAGTTTCTCTTCCCACTTCTTCAGAGCTGGCCAACAGTAAGCCGCACTTCGGAAACTTTACTTGTCCGCCGCGAAGGAAATAATGTGGTTTACCTCAACGAATTACGCCATCAGAAAAACACCGCATTAAACATGCAGTTCCCGCTCACCGATACACTTTTACCAGCAATTAAAGCTGTTTTAGGGGCTACCGGAATTGTTGAAGGCACCGACTACCGGGGCGAAAAGGTGTTGGCGTATATAGAGATAATTCCCGACGCACCCTGGTACCTTATTACCAAAGTTGATACCGATGAGATATTTCAACATGTTCGCACTCAGGCTACCTGGATATTTTCGTTAACATTGCTGCTTATTGTTGTTGGGGGTTTAATTACCTATTTTTTATGGCGACGGCATGCACTTAAAACTGAAATCGAGCGAATGGTGCTGCTTCAACATTTCGATTTCCTCGTGAAATATGCCAACGATGTTATTATTCTGGCCGAAGTTAATGGAAATATTTCCCAAATCAACGATAAGGCCACCGACATTTATGGCTATTCGAGGGAAGAGCTTCTTGAATTAAATCTTGATAACCTGTGCGCTTCCGAAGGAAAAAACCACCTGCTGGAGATTTTGAACCTCATAAATCTTAAAGAGGACGGAATGATTTATGAAACCCATCATCTGCGCAAAAATGGCCAGGTTTTTCCGGTCGAAATAAGCAGCCGGCTTATTGACGTGGATGGCTCAAGGTTTTACCAGGCCATTATCCGCGATATCACCGAGCGCAAAATGGCAGAAGAACAATTGCGTGAAACCACCGATTATCTCGAAAACCTGTTCAATTTTGCAAATGCACCCATCATTGTATGGGATGCAGCTTTAAACATCACGCGTTTCAATCATTCTTTTGAACAACTTACTGGTAGGCCGGCAGCTGAGATAATTGGCAAAACTCTGGAATTGTTCTTTCCTGATGATTCCTGTGCTGATTCGATGGAATATTTCCGGCAAATCACTGCCGGCAAACATCTAAAAGTAGCTGAGATTCCTATTTTGCACAGCGATGGCTCAGTGAAAATAGTTCTTTGGAACTCAGCCAATATTTTGGATAAAGATGGTAAAACTATTGTTTCTACTATCGCTCAGGGTCAGGATATTACCGAAAGAAAGGCAGCAGATTCGGAATTGATAAAAAACAGACGGTTTTTGTCTGATTTAATCGAGAATAGCGGAACCATCATTTATGCGAAAGATCGTGAAGGGCGTTATGTGCTTGTAAACCGCAAATGGGAAGAAGTAACCAATCTGAGCCGTGCATTTGCAATTGGCAAAACCGATGAAGTACTTTTTCCAGGCTCATTAGGCATGCAGTTTTACCTTGTCGACCAGGAGGCACTCGAAGCAGGAACAGTCATCGAAAAGGAGGAAGTCCTCGAGGATAGCTCAGGAACATGGTATTTTATTTCTGTAAAATTTCCGTTACTTGACGAAAATGGCCTCATCAGCGGTATTTGTGTCATCTCGACCGATATTACTGGTCGTAAAGAAGCCGAAGAAGAGGTTAAGAAGCTTAATACTGATCTCGAAAATCGGGTCATCACACGAACACAACAACTTGAAAATGCCAATAAAGAGCTTGAGGCATTTGCCTATTCCGTTTCACACGATCTTAGGGCACCATTGCGCGGAATTGATGGTTGGAGCCTGGCTTTGCTCGAAGATTTCGGCGATAATTTTAACGAAACTGCCCGGCAATATATCGAACGCCTGCGCTTCGAAACCCAGCGTATGGGCCAACTGATTGATGATATGCTCAAATTGTCGAGGGTTACACGCACCGAAATGAAAAATGAAAATGTTGCACTTTCGGAATTGGTGCAAACTATCGTAAAACGGTTACATGAAGCAAACCCCGATCGCACCATCGAATTTATTGTACAACCTGCGCTTAATGCCGTTGGAGACCCACAATTACTCGAAATTGCCTTAACAAATCTCCTCGATAATGCCGTAAAGTTTACTAAAATCCGTGAAGTTTCGCGCATCGAATTTGGTTCCTGTTTGATTGATGAAAAACCAAATTATTACATCCGCGATAACGGGGTAGGTTTTGATATGCATTACGCCAAAAAGCTGTTTGGTGCATTCCAGCGCCTGCACAAAAACACCGATTATCCCGGCACAGGAATCGGTCTGGCCACGGTTCAACGAATAATCCACCGTCACAACGGACAGATCAGGGCCGAAGCTAAGGTTGATGAAGGAACAATATTTTACTTTACAATCGGGGATCATTAACAGCAACTTCCTGATCCAAAAAAAAATCCGGGATGTTACTTTGGGACTGATGAAAAAGTCCGAGTAATTTAATTTCAAAACCAGCAGCAAAGCCTGTGGAATTGAGAATGCAAGAAAACAGCACTGAAAGGGCTGAATTTGTTCGAATTTAGCCTAATATTCTTCAGGCAGCGTCAAAATCTGTTCGTACGAAAACACAGGACCATCTTTGCAAACAAACAATTTGCCTACATTGCAGCGGCCACACTTGCCAAACCCACATTTCATACGGTTTTCGAGGGTGGTATAAATATCCTTATCCTGGAAACCCAGTTTTTTAAGCACTGGCATGGTGAATTTAATCATTACCGGTGGGCCACAAAGGATAGCAATTGTATTTATGCTTGAAGGCGCAACTTTTTCCAAAACGGTTGGGACGAATCCGATTTCACCTTTCCAATCCGGTGTCTGACCGCCAGGGTCAACGGTGGTGATGAGTTTAATATCAGGACGTTCTTCCCACTCTTTTAATTCATGTTTATAAACCAGATCACCAACGGTGCGGGCGCCATAAACAATGGTAATATCTTTGTATTTTTCACGAAGGTCAATGGTATTCCAGATGACGCAGCGCATGGGTGGTAAGGCAATTCCTCCGGCGATGTAAAGGAGGCTTTTGCCTTCCCATTCTTCGATAGGAAAAGTATTGCCGTAAGGGCCTCTGAAACCAACAGTGTCGCCAATCTCCATTTTTGACAAGGCGTTTGTAACCCGGCCGGCTTTCCTGAAAGTACATTCGATATATTCTTTGCGGGTTGGTGCTGAGGCAATACAAAAGGTAGATTCGCCTTCACCAAAAACTGAGTATTCGCCAAACTGGCCGGCTTTAAAATTAAAGTTTCCGGCTTCATCAGCATTTTTAAATTTTAAACGGAAAGTCTTTACATCGGCGGTTTCATCGATGATATTTTCGATTTCCATTAAGTATGGCTTATAAATATTGTTACTCATGGGACGGATGATTTAAATGTTTTGTAAAGCTTCCAATTGTTCTGCAATATTCATGTCCACCGGGCAACCGCGTGAACATCTTCCGCAACCGACACAACCCAGCGATTCGTTGCGCTGTGGCATGTAGGAGAATTTATGCAGGATACGTTGCCGCCACCGCTGGCTTTGCACTTCACGCGGATTGTGCCCGGAAGTATGGAGTGTGAAAATTCCAAAACCACACGAATCCCAACTGCGATAACGCCGGCCTTCTTTACCTTTGGTTTCATCCTGAATATCGAAACAGGCACAGGTTGGACAAACATAGGCACAGGCTCCACAACCAATGCAGCGCAATGAGTTGGCAATCCAGAACGGATGTTCAAAAGCTCCTTCCAGATTTCCGGTTACCTTTTTGCAATCAAACTTTTGTTGTACTTCGGCGAGCATGACCTCTTCGTTGCTGAGGGGGTCGAACAATTCAGCGGAGGCATCAACAATGCTTTTTCCTTTATCGGTGAGTATTTCAGCCAGATAATCACCACTTTTTAATCGTGATAACAGGATGTCGCTGCCTTTTGT
>CAIYZW010001013.1 GCA_903930725.1 uncultured Bacteroidota bacterium | reverse complement strand
TTCCTGTAACTTGCGAAATTTCAACAGCTTCCATCGAAAATGCTCTGGCCTTTGCAGGATTCGACCTCCGGATATTTTCAGAAAAATCGGTGAGCAAAATAACCTGTTCTTCGTATTTTTTACCGGCTTTTACCGAATCAATTTCAGCCCTGAAATCCTGTGCCTGCACTTGGGAGAGACAAACAAAAATCAAACAAGCAAATGTCAAAAACATCCGGGAATAAAAGAGCCATATTTTGGTATTTTTCAGCATCTATTTTTTATTATCAACAAACAGGTAAGGCGAAATTTTTTCGTACAATTCTTTGTAAATCAGGTTTACTTTGCGCAACTCGTCAACCGAACCAAACTTTCCGTTTTTACTTTTATAATCAAAAATTGATTTTACCAGATAATACTCCAGGTAAGGATGGCGCAGTAATTCCTTAAATTCGACAGTATTAAGATTTTTCCTTTTGATAAGCTCCGGGTTAATTTCAACCTGACCGGCAAATCCTGCAAAGCGGGCGGTGTCCATCCCAAAAACTTCGAGCAGTTGCTCTTTCCGGTAAAAACCTCCTAATAAAATACGGTATTTGATGATTCTTCCGGCGTAAGATGCGCCAATTCCTTTCAGGTTTTGAAGGCTGGCAGTGTCGGCACCGTTGATTTCGACCATCGGCAGGTTGAAATCCCGATGAACAATGGCAGGTTTTTGCAGCGAATCTTTGGAAGGCAGCAAAATGTAAGCCTCCAGTTTTTCATAATCCTCTGCCGAAATGCTGTAAATCTTTTTAAAATCTTCTTTCGATAAAAACTTACCACCGGCAGCCATGTAGCTTTCGATATTTCTGATCTGGCCTTCGTTAAGACCAAGTTTTTTAAAATCAAGTTTAGGAAGATTATTTGGGTCGAAAGAAAAAGGTTCGAAAGGAATTTCGGTTTCGAAATCCTCTTTTTTATCTGATAACTCAACCTTTTTAATTTCGATGTATGGCTCCAATACAGCATATTCCTGTGGAGAAATGGAATAAATCTTTTTCAGGTCTTGCTTTTGGTAAAATTTACCGCCTTTGTTTCTGAAATTCAAAATCACCGAAACCTGTTCTTTACTGAGTCCCAGATTGAGCCATTCATCGGCAGGTAAATCGTTGGGATCAAACGAAAACGGTGTAAGTTGCTTCACTCCTGTGCTTTTACGCGATGCTTCAAATGCCAGCAATTCTTCCTTAAAACCCGAATGCTGTTCAAAATGGGGCTTGATAAAAGTTGGCATAACGAAATAAAAGATCAATAACACAATCAAAAGGCTTAGCAAAACCAGCGAGCCATTTCGCTGACCTTTGCTAAAGTTGAAGTATTCCTTTATATTTTGGCTAAATTGTGACAATGAAAATGTGATTTTGGTTCAAAGGTAGAAATAAACTGAAGTGTTCCAAAAAAAAATATGGCTCCGGTTTTGTCCCGAATGTTTAGCATATCTCCTACATGTATGAAATATGATCGGAAGATCTGAAACGCTCCTCTTCCTGGGCCGCTTCTCAAAATTGAAAACTTTGAGCAGTTCTCCTTTATCGTTTATTTTCTTGAGAAATTTCAGGTTAAAATCCTCTGCCACCCGTTAAAATGCCATAAACTTTTGGAGTAAGTTTCCTCAGAAAAGCCCCCAGAATTACCGCAAGTAAAATAATAAGGAGCGGAAGGAAAATAAATGTCAGCAAACGGTAATATGCCAGATGGCTGACCAAAGGAAAAACAGCATCGGTGGCAAAGGCAACCAACGGCGCATGAATGGCATAAATCATAAACGAAAATGCCGAAAGCCAAACGAACCAATTCCTTTGCATACACCAGGCTACCAGATTATTACAGCCATACCAGGCCGCAATCAGCCCACTAAAAATTACCAGTTTGTGCATCATCGACAGTACCGGATAAATGGTATTTCCCATTAAAGGTTCACCTTTGAAGGCAAGGATGGTTTTTATTGCACTGATGCCAACGAAAACTGCGCCCCACACCAAAGGATTTAGCCCTGATTTTGCTTTATCAATATCAAAATTTGTTTTCTGGATCAGGATTCCGAGCGAGAAAAACAAAAGACCCTCACCTTCGAAAAAGACGAAGTTTGATGTGCCCAGCCACATC
>CAIYZW010001012.1 GCA_903930725.1 uncultured Bacteroidota bacterium | reverse complement strand
TTTAGTCGGTTTTTACTTTTAATTGTTTCGGGTAAACTGCAAAGTTGAGTGTTGATCCCGCGCCTGCAATTTCTTTCCAGTCATCGGTTTCAAACGAAATGCTTACCATTCCGGAAGTTGGCAACCAATCTATCGGGTCATCAATAAAATCATTTATAAAGTCGGTCAATGTTGGGTTATGGCCAACAATCATGATGCTATCAATTTTTTGAGGAACCTCATTTATGACCTCGAAAATATGGCGTCCTCCTTCCAGGTAAATTCTGTGGTCGGTTTTGATGCTTTCGATGGGATAGCCGATGGCAGCGGCAACAAGCTTAGAGGTTTCAAATGCCCGCACAGCATCGCTTGAAATCATCAACCCTGTTTTGATGTTGTTTTTGGCAAGGTAATCGCCGATGCGTAAAGTGCGCTTTATGCCTTTTTCGATGATCGGGCGCTGATGATCCATTAAATTGGGCGTATCCCACGAAGATTTTGCATGACGGATAATGTAAATCGTTTTCATAAGCTTTTGTTTTTTGGCAAGCACCAAAATTAGCTTTTTTTCGGTTTAAGGTTCACAAATAACCAATTTCCTTTTACTTGTTTTCAGCTTTCGCATGATGTAATTTTACGGATAAATTTTTTTGCAGAATAACCAACACCATAATATCGGAAATCATGAAAAAGAATTTATCTATTACGCTTGTTTTCATTGTTTTAGTGGTAATTGCAAGTGCTCAGATTCCAAATAATGGATTCGAAAACTGGACAACGCCTGTCAATGGCCTTGAGCCAACGGGCTGGTATAGCGCCAACAGCCTCGACCCAACCGGAGATTATTTCCCGGTAACCCGATCCGAAGATCATTTCCCGCTAAACACCGGCAATTATTCGATCAGGCTTGAAAACAAGCCTTCGCTATTTCCGGGTACCAAGGCCTTTGGGCTGGCTATGACAACCCGTCTGGACGGCAGCGACAGGCCGCTTTTTGCCATCACCGGACATCCAACTTCGTTGTGCGGGTATTTTAAATTCCAGTCGCAAAACAACGATACCATGGACATACATTTTGCCCTGTACAAAAATGGAACCGAGGTTACAAGTGGCAGATTTATCAATCCAAACTCATTTGCGGAATGGACATCTTTTAATATTCAGGTGGATAATACGCTCTATCCTGAGGCCGACAGCGCCCGGATTGTCATTTCGTCCTTTTACAGCGATAACCTCCTGGTTCATGGCAACTCGGTTCTTTACATTGATAATTTGAGTTTCGATGTTCCCATTTCCGCTGTAAACGACCTATCTCCCATAAATGAACATGGTTTCATCCATCCTAACCCGGCTTCTGATTTTGTTGTTCTGGATCTCGAAAAACCGGATTTTAAAAATGCGGTAGTCAGTTTTTATGATTTTTCGGGACAGAAAGTAAAATCCGAAACGCTTATCAAAAATCAATCGGAAGTAAATATTCAGGGTTTAAGAAACGGGGTTTACCTGGTTACATTTTTTATTGAAGGATTTTCTTCAACCGGAAAATTAGTTATCCGGCGATAGT
>CAIYZW010001011.1 GCA_903930725.1 uncultured Bacteroidota bacterium | reverse complement strand
TGTCTCAGTACCAGTGTGGGGGATAATCCTCTCAGAACCCCTAGGCATCGTTGCCTTGGTGAGCCGTTACCTCACCAACTAGCTAATGCCACGCATGCCCATCTTTAACCGCCACAGCTTGAATTCAAAAAGGATGTCCAAATTGAATATTATGGGACATTAATCCGGATTTCTCCGGGCTATTCCCCAGTTAAAGGTAGGTTGCATACGCGTTACGCACCCGTGCGCCGGTCGCCACCCAGTATTGCTACCTGTGCTGCCCCTCGACTTGCATGTGTTAGGCCTGCCGCTAGCGTTCATCCTGAGCCAGGATCAAACTCTTCATTGTAAATGTAAAATTTTATATGTCTTTCGGATTTATTATTCATAACCAATAAATTGATTATGGATACTTTGCTACTTAGGCTTTACTTCAATCTTTTCAAAGAACTAATTTGTGTTAGTTATTTATTTTTCAAAAGGGCTGCAAAATTAATCTTTAATTTTAATTCAGCAAATCTTTTTACAAATATTTTCAAGAACTTTTCTTTTTCAAAAGGGCTGCAAAAGTAATTGTTATTTTTAAATTTGCAAGACTTTTTTTATTTTTTTCAAACTTTTTTTGAACTTGTCTTTTCATCATCGAAAAGGGCTGCAAAAGTAATACTTGTTTTTAAACTACCAAATTTATTTTCAAAATTTTTCGTTTTTTTTACACCCTTAATTACTGACTCATTCAATAAACAAAAGTATCAGTAATCGTTTCAGTTATCAAGATCAAAAAGAACTAAGCTGTTAAAGCGGGTGCAAAGATAGAATTATAAATTTGATTCAAACAAGCTTTTTTCGATTTATTTTCGATTATTTTATAATGTACTGATTATGAATCTAACTTTGGTTTAATTTTTGATAAAAAGAAGCTCCAAAAAACAAATAATTGTAAGTTTTCTCTTCTTAAAGCCCCATTTTATGCCATTCATTTTCTGTTTTTCTGTAAAAATCATCAAAATTGTTGCTGATTTTTGAATTACAATTTCGGCTATTTTATTGATTCTTTTTGGACTTCATCATCTTTACGAATGTGATTTTTGTCAGAAATCGCCTTTCACTAATCCCAACAAACTAGTTGTAGGCGTTGCAAACATTGAAAATTTAGCACTGAAATCAAGAAACTCAGTCTGTTGGCGGAGTTTCTTTGGAGCAATTATTAATTCTATCTTACTTTACGGGAATGTTTTTTAATATTTCGAGTGTCAAATCCCAGAATCTTTCTACTGATTTTATGTGAATTCTTTCGTCAGGAGAGTGAACGCCTCTTAAATCAGGGCCATAAGAAATCATATCCATGCCTGGGAACTTCTCTCCTATTAAGCCGCATTCCAACCCGGCATGAACAGCTAATACTTTTGCTTCCTGATCATAAAGTTTACGGAACGAAGACCTTGCAATTTCCAGAATTTCCGATTTCGGGTTAGGAGTCCAACCGGGGTAGCCATCGGTGTGATCAATATCTGCATCAACCAATTTAAAGACTGATGCAATCATCGTTGCAATATCTTCAATGGAACTCTGAACTGAGCTCCGCTGGCTCGTTGTTATATAAAAATAATCGGCTTCAGTTTTAACGGAAGCAAGATTTGTAGAGGTTTCGACAAAATTCGGGATATCACGTGACATCTCAATTACCCCGTGTGGGCAGGCATAGAGGACATTTATCAATTTACGTTGTGACGCTTCATCAATTACAAAGTATGGTCGGTCAAAAGGGATGACTTTAACCTCCAAATCGGGTTCGGTAGTTTTGAGTTCCAATCTTACAGTCGTATTAAACACCTCAACAAGCTTATTAAACTTGTCTATTAAGGTCTGGTTAACCAAAACAACAGCTTCAGCTTCCCTGGCTATCGCGTTTCTCAGGTTGCCTCCAGTGAATTCGTTTAATCTTACACCATATTGACTCCATGCCTTAAAAAGCAAACGATTCAAAATTTTATTTGCATTTCCTCGGCCTTTATTAATATCATCTCCAGAATGTCCTCCTTTTAAACCACGGACTGAAATTTTAAAAGGAAGTGCCCAATCTGGAACTAGTTCCTTCTTGTACCAAATTTTTATGGTGGTATCCATTCCTCCTGCACAACCAATAAATATCTGACCATCATCTTCTGAATCAAGATTCAGCAGTATGTCAGATTTAAGAAAACCGGGTTCAAGTCCAAAAGCACCTGTAAGTCCGGTTTCTTCATCAACCGTAAACAGACATTCGATAGGACCATGTTCGATTTCTTTTGACGAGAGTATTGCCAATTGCGTAGCAATCCCAATTCCATCATCAGCTCCAAGAGTTGTACCCCTTGCTTTCATCCAATCACCATCCACATAAGCCTGAATTGGATCCTTGTCGAAATCAAATTCAACGTCGGTATTCTTTTCGCAAACCATGTCCATATGGCTTTGTAAACAAACCATCTTTCGGTTTTCCATTCCTTTTGTGGCTTGTTTCCTGATTAATACATTCCCCGTTTCATCATTCTCAAAACTCAATTTAAACTTTTTTGCAAAGTCAATGAGGTATTTGATGATTTTTTCTTCCTTTTTTGAAGGACGTGGAATCCTGGTGATTTCATAAAAATAGTTCCAAACACTTTGAGGCTCGAGATTGTCAAATTTTTTATCCATTGTTTTATTATTGTTATTACACTCACAAAAGTATAAATTTTATACTCCGTTCAAACTTTGTTATCAATAATTTGGGGATTCCTTTACTTTGATGTGTTTCACATTGGATTTAACAATACCTCCTGATTTGACCGTTTTACTATAAATCTATTTTTGATTGTCGGCTTTCTGCCAAAAATCACTTAAGATACTCATCTTTATTTAAATTATTAGAACCATTCTCATGGTTTTTTAGCTATTTTGTTACCTTTGTAATTCAATAAATATTATTACAATAGGATTGATGAAAAATACATTTGTTTTAATCACGATAATAATCTTAGCTTTTTCAAAATTAAATGGCCAATCACCAGAACGGCCAAAAAAAGAGATCCCACTTTTAAGTGAAGTAGTTTCTACCCTCGATAATGCTACAGGCTGGATTCTTCAAAACAATGGTGAATGGGTAAGCGCCACTAACAAAATTCCATTTAGGGAATATGACTTTAACAAAATTAACCGTGGACGATATGCCCTGGGCCGAGAAAATTTTACTGCCATCGAAATCAGACAGGTAACCATTAAAGATATGGTTTACTCGATAATGGTCATTAAATACAACGAT
>CAIYZW010001010.1 GCA_903930725.1 uncultured Bacteroidota bacterium | reverse complement strand
TGGTTGAGGTGATGGGATAAAAATAGCTTAAATAAATGAATTCCTTAATCCTTAAAATAAATACTTTGTCACATTTTTCACTGCTGATCAGAAAAAAAGGCTTGTCTTTCATTAAAAAGTTGGAATAAAGAGAAAAATTTTTGGATTACGAAAATATCTTTAATATCTTTACATCAAATATCAATTTTCTGTTTTCATTAACCTAATAATCAAATTTATGAGGACAAATTTATTCTATTTCAATTTAGCCATTTATTTTGTTGTAGCAATCGGACTAATTTCCTGTGTTTCGAAAACCAACAAACAATCTACCAACAATCAATCAACAGACAAACAAACCACCGACAAACCACCATCAGCGGAAGTAATAGCGCAAGAACCTGCTGGCATTCGTTCGGTCCAGCTAAAAGGGGCAAGTGTTTCAAATTACCAGGAAAACTTTTACAAAACTTCTGAACTGGTTGCAATAAAATCCAAACCAAAGAGTGAAGCAGATGAAGAAGGTTCATACTATGCAAAAACAGAACGAATGATGCAAATCTGGGGACCAAGGTTATACCCCGATGGAAATTGCAAACGAGCTGCAAATGCGATAGTCAGTTATGCCGGGATTTACGCCAATAAATCAATTGCCACAGGATTTATGACAGGGTTTACACCTACCTGGCAGAGTCTCGGCCCAAATGGAGTTCCAACAGCTACCTGTGGTAACCAAAACGGAGTAGGACAAATGCATCGCATAGCTTTCGATCCGCGTTATAACGGTACAACAAACAAAACAATTTATGCCAGTTCTTCGTATGGTGGCCTGTGGAAATCAACCAACGACGGAGTAAACTGGGTGAGCGTAAACACCGACCTTCTACCATTTTGCTCCGTTGCCGATGTGTGCATCAATCCTCGTAATACCAACCAAATCTTTATTGCCACTGGTTATGCTGATGATGGATTTGCTGAAAAATATGACCCAAACTGGTATCGCGCCAACCCAATTTTTACAATTGGCATTTACAGAACCAGTGATGGAGGTATAAACTGGAAAGCAATTAATACAGGGTTTTTGCCTGCTTTTGCAGAGGGTGGCACTTGCAGACGTATCGTTATTAATCCGGTTAATCCTGACTTTGTTATTGTTGCAACAACCCGAGGACTGTATTTGAGTAAAAATGCTACCACAGCTAATCCGACCTGGAACCTTGTTTTAACCGGTCTATCCTCTCCTGACATTGAATTAAGAGGTCTTGAATTTAAACCAAATAACCCGGGAATTGTATATGCCAGCGGTACAGATATTTACAAATCAACTGATGGCGGGGTATCATGGTACAGCATGACTGGACTGGAAAGAGGAATTGATCTGAGAAATGATCCGGATTTTACTGTTAAAAGAATAAATATTGCTGTTTCACCTGCTGCACCAGAGAAACTTTTTGCTTATGTCGAAGGATACGATGAAGTTTTAACGGTTGAAGGATGTAAGATTCTGATGTTTGATAATAACCAATGGCAAGTAATCCATAACCAGTCAACTTCAGGAGGCGGGACCAACCTTTTTACGAGCGGTTACCTTGGTATTAGTGTCTCGCCAGTAAACGCCAACAAAATTTACTACGGTAATACAATTGTCTGGGGTACCGATAATTACCCTGTTCAACCATTCGAAAAAAAGGCTGATTATTTTAATAGTACAGGATTTCATGCCGATGTTCATGATCTGAAATTTCAACCTTTACCGGTGCGTGATCCAGCTATATTTTGTGCCCATGATGGAGGTATCAGTGTAAAAACCTTCCCATGTTCTCCGGCAGTTCAGGGATGGGCCAATAGAAGTGAAGGCCTATCAGTGGCAACAATTTGGTCTTTTGATGATGGTGATGCACTCTCACATTTCGCTATGTCAGGGCACCAGGATTGTGGCACGAACATTTACCTGGGAAATTCAAGTACAAATAAATGGACACAAATTAAAGGAGGAGATGGCTATTCCGCCAGAATCAATGATGCTGATCCAACAATTGCTTTTCATTCCGGAGGTAACAATTCATTTTATCGGTTTAAACTCACAGGAACAACTTATTCAACAAACACTGAATTAAACAAACTACCACCCGACCCAACTATCACTGGAAGTACATATGTTCGGGTACCCAAGACGTTTCCAATGGTAAACCATCCTATATCCAAAAAAATGATCTTTGGATTTACTGAAGTATTTGAAAGGCTTATTGACATTCCGGAGGCTACGACTCCAGTTAATGAGGTTTGGAAAATCAATTCGAATGTATTTCAAACAATTACCGAAGATTGGCGACGTCAAATTACTGAAATGGTAATTGCTCCATCAAACCCTAATATTTTTTATCTGGTAACCGGAGGCCAGCAAAATGAGGCTTCAGCAAGCTGGCAACTGGAATCTACACTTCTATAAGGGACAGCCGATCCAACAAATCCCGCAGGCCCTTTTTTGTACACCGAAATAGTTCATCCCGGAAAAAACGCAGATCCTACCAAGCTTGCTATCATTACCGGTATTGCCGTTGACCCTTTAAATGCAAACCGAATCTGGGTAACTTATACCGGCTACTGGGATCAGTTTAAAGTCTGGTTTTCCGCCGATGGAGGCACAACCTGGAGAAATGCAGATGCCGGTAGCACATTATTCAATATCCCGGTTAATGCGATTGTTTATCAGGATGGCTCAAAAGACAGGCTGTTCATCGGCACTGATGCTGGCATTTATATGTCAGAAAACGGCTCGAGGTGGCAGAAATACGGCTCCTTTCCCAACGTTCGCGTAACCGAAATGAAAATCAACAAAACCATCAACAAACTCAGGGTAGCCACCTATGGCCGCGGTTTGTGGGAAGGTACGCTGCCACCACCAAGATAGTTT
>CAIYZW010001009.1 GCA_903930725.1 uncultured Bacteroidota bacterium | reverse complement strand
ATTTCCTCATTTATTGAAATAAAATTCTTGTCGCTTTGCTTCAGGATATTACGTAAGAGTTTTGAAATAGAAATGGCGAAATTTTCTGCTTTTTTAAGATTGTTGGAACTGATCAGTTGTACAAGAACATTCATTGAATTGAAAATAAAATGAGGGTTCATTTGCACCTGAATTGACTTTAACTGCAATTCGCTGAAAGTGAGCTTTAGCTCAAGGTCTTTCTCCAACTTTTGTTTATGTTTTATAAAGCGGTAACGGATGATTGCCGCAACCAGTAAAACGAACAATAATACCATGGATATCTGGAAACCTGCCTGTTCGTAAAAATAAGGTTCTATATAAAAATCGTAACTCACAACGGCAGGATTGGGATCATTAAAGGCATCGATAGCCCGGATCAGGAGATGGTATTTTCCTGGTTCCAGATACGAAAATGAGATGCTTGTACCTTTTTGCGGCTTGCTCCAATTGGGGCTGTTGTTACCAAACGCCAGTTTAAACTGATAATACACATTGGCTGTTTCCGAAAATACAACCTTGTTAAAAAAAAACTGCAGAAACTGGATTTGCCGCGGCAAGGAATAAGGTTTGTCAACAACGATGTTATCAACAAGCACCTCGCTAATTTTTAGCTTATTTTCATTCTGCTTGAATGGCTCGGATTTGAATCGGACAATCCCTTGAATTGAAGGGAAATAGAAATTCAGGTGGTCGGAAGTTGCATAATTATTCAGGAAACCTCCATTAAACTCGGGATTTAATATCCCTGATTGTGTGCCAAACTGAAAAGGGATCAGATAGGGAATCGAGTCATTCAAAAAACGGTTCAAAGCATCCTCATGCACTGCCTTCAATCCATGGTTTGAAGTCATTAAAACATATCCGTAAGCATCACGGGCCAGGCTGAACACATCGTTTCCCAGCATGTAACCGGGCTTTGGTGCCAGTGAAATAAGATTTTTACCGTTGTAGCAATACAAACCGCCGCCATAAGTCCCTATCCATATTTTTCCGGAGGCATCCTCATAAAAGGATCGGATATCAACAGCATTAACATCGGAAATTTTCCTGAACCGCAGGCAGATATTGCCTTGACTATCCAACACAACAATGCCATCGCTTCCTCCAAGCCAAAGCTGACCGTTTTTAGTTTCGTAAATAGTAGTTACCCGCATGGTGATGTTTTGGGGATAGTACTCTTTTAATTTAAAAATATCATCACCCCTTAATACCCCACTGGAGGTGCCAATCCAATACACGCCTTTGCTGTCGCGCAAAATGGAATGGATATTTTTACGGTTTGTAGAGATATGTGATAAAACCCGATTGTTTTTCAATGACATCAGGTACAATCCATCTCCCCAGGTGCCGGCAAAGAGGGTGTCGTTATAAACTGACAAGGCTGAAAATGATGACTCTATACCCAAGGTAACCAAAGGACTGCCAGGCGATATTTGCACTAACGTTTTAGCCCCTGCTGCAAATATCAAATCCCCTTTATACTGAACCACCGAGCTAAAGGAACCAAAAAAAACGGACTTTTTTTCGTAATAATTTTTAAACATTTTTTTTTGCAACTTCAAAAGGCCTTTATTGCCGGTGCCTATAAATAAACAACTACTATTTGTATCGTAATAAATAGAGTTGAGTGAATTGGTTGGCAATACAT
>CAIYZW010001008.1 GCA_903930725.1 uncultured Bacteroidota bacterium | reverse complement strand
TCTTAATCTCTCTTTTCATTTTTATGTTCGGTTACATGATATGGGATCGCAGGACGGCTTTGCAGCCAACTTAGGATAAAGCTACATATGCAGATGCAAAAAGCACGCTGATTTAGCCGAAATCTTAAGAACGCATGGAATACTATAACCTGTACCTGGTTTAGTAGCTTTTATAAAAAGCAGACCATTTTAATTCGCGTTAACTCAACGCTAATTTTGCGAATCACGCTAATTTTCGCTAATAAAAACTATTCGCGTAAATTCTCGTAAATCATTCTTAAATTCGCGTTACTCTTCTTCATTCGCGTAAATTCACGTCTATCCCTCCTTATTCGCGTTAACCTTCTTTGAGTTAAAAATTCGCGTAACCTTTATCGACCGAGTTAACAAATTTGCGTTATTTTGCGGTCAAAATCAAATTCATTACGCCTAAACTCATGTTAAAACGGTTATTCGACATTTGCTTATCATCTATTTCATTATTACTGCTATTCCCGTATTTTTTAATGATAGCTTTGGGAATAAAGTTCACTATGCCAGGACCGGTATTTTTCAGGCAGACACGAATCGGATACCGATGTACACCTTTTTCGATATTCAAATTCAGATCAATGGTCGTTAATAATTCGGAACTGTCGGTGACCTTAAAAAGCGATGAACGAATTACATCTTTTGGCAGGTTTTTAAGAAAATCCAAATCCGACGAATTGCCACAGCTATTGAACATCCTGAAAGGAGAAATGAGTTTTGTTGGTCCCCGTCCGGATGTTCCCGGCTATTCCGACAAACTGCAAGGCGAAGATCAATTATTATGGACAGTAAAACCAGGCCTTACAGGTCTCGATTCGATTTCGTATCCAAACGAAGAGGAACTCCTCGACCGGCAACCCGACCCTCAGCGATATTATGATGAAGTTCTTTGGCCTGAAAAGGTCAGGATCAATGTGTTGTATATCAAAAACCAATCATTCTGGCTCGACATTGAAATCTTGATAAGAACCTTGTTTGGAAGATGGAAAAAAGCAAATCCAGGCGAAATGACGACTTAGTTAATTGGCTAAGCTTATGATGACGCAAAAACTCTATTAACTGCTGTGGATAAACAACTTTATCTGCCATTGGTGATACTTTTTCAAAAGACCAAGCTCAAAAAATGAATCCAGACCAGGATCAAATGAGCTGAAAGTAGTAAAGGAAAACAGAATTTTTTCAATTGCTCCATGTATCATCTTGTTTCTTAATATTGCAGTGTGAAAATTCAGCAAACTAATCCGCGAAATTATAGTTATTCAAGAATGATTGAATCCATCGCTGCTGCCAATTCTGAGATCAATCTAAGTCAGAATCCGGAACTTCCTGCATTGATCGCAAAAACGATGAAGTGGCAAGTGATGAGCCTGTTATTTTTAGCTGACCTAAAACCTGTAGGTTGGTTTGCCGCACTGAATACCGGCAAAGAATGGTTTTCGCTGCCTCATTACAACAATGGTGCTTTTTGGCTTGATAAAAAAACCATCGAAAGCTGGCTCACGAAGAATCAGGTTTCGCTTCCGGTTGATGAATCCTGGTTTTTTAATCATTTTGTAAACAAAGATGAATATTTTAAACGAATTAATTCAGACAACAACCTGACACTAATTACCCTTGAACCAAATGATTTTAAAGTGACTAAGCAACCTATTCAGCCAGGTTTCAGTCTCAGGCACCGTAGTTATCTGCCATTGTCGGTAAACAGGCTCGATCACAAAACCGATAGCTTGTTTCATC
>CAIYZW010001007.1 GCA_903930725.1 uncultured Bacteroidota bacterium | reverse complement strand
TCCTGTACCTGAAATTACTTGAAAAGGTATCAACATGATATTTCCGGCAATAAGTTGGCCGGAAAATGTTCCTAAAATTACCTGAACGTTTTTTGGATCACCGGGAGGAATGACCTCTGCTATGATACTTTCCAGATTTACAGAACCTATGTTTTTCAATTGAAGGTTACCCTGAAGACTCGAATTCCTCGAAAGCTTTACGTCATAAAAATCCGGGTCGGCTAAAAGTCCAAGTATCGAAAATTCGCTGGTGATTTCTTTTCGTAGTCCATTGCGATCCATCTCAGCTTTAACAACATAATTGCCGGCTTCCTTTTCAAAAGGATTGAAAGTATAGTTATAATTACCCTGATCGTCTGAGGTTGTCTCATATTTCCTTGTGCCATGCTGGCTTTGTATCGAAAATATAACTTTTTGGCCGGCAACAGCACCACTTTGTTCAAGCGTTACATTTCCGAAAATATTAACCGGTTGGCCACGATTATATGTTAAAGCATTTGTTTGCATGGAGAGTGTCAACGGTTCCGAGACGTAGAATCCAACAGTATCTGTAATTTGGGACAATCCCGTATTGTCGTTCGCGTAAATAACTGCATCATAGTATCCGGCATCAGCAAAACCGAAAAGCGGAAAACTAAAGTTGAAAATTGAATTGGAAACAGTAAAACCCGTGCTGTCAATAATTAATCCACCGCCATCTCTTTTAATTACTTTGAGATAAGCACTAATATCTTCTGTTTCCAAAGTGTCTGCTGATATGGCAGAATAGGCATATAATTTAACCATTGCTGCCGTATCAATTGATTTTTCATACGCAAACCTGTTGATCTCACTAATCAAAAGCATCCTTTGAAATAAAGCGTTGTTATTGGTATAATTTTTCTCAGGGAAAACATCACCAGGGTTGAACATTGCCAGCAGTTTCAACTGATTGTCCTGCCGGGATGCCGGCCAAAGGAAACTGATACTTTTGGTTTCAAATGGTGCCAGATTAACGAGGATTGTGTCTCCGACAATCTGCATTGGAAGGCCAGAATAGCTCATAAGCACCATTGGGATATCCTTCACGGGTATGCCGGTAAGATTAGATATTGGAACCTGTACATAACAATCCTGAATTCCATTAGGGATAGAAGAAAATTGGAATGGTAACCGGGGCAAATCAACATCACAAAATAGTTTTTCGGCCGTTGAGGAGTTATTCAACGTATCCACCACCGTAACAGATACTTTGCTTATGTGGGAATTTGAAAACCGATATTCGTAATACCCATTGTGAATCAAGGGATCAGGCGTGTTAATAATCAAACCAGGTTCATTGCCATGGAAGTTGATTTCGAAAGGATATTGTACCGGTTCCGAAATGAAAACCTTAATTGAGAAGTTGCCACTGGGCATATTTGGTTCACTTACTATGGTAATTTCCGGTCCTTTGTTATCATATTGCATCTCATGTGTCAAAATTGTTGCATTTCCAGCAAAATCGCTGACTGTGCAAATAAAATTCACTTTACCCTCATATCCGGGAAGATTTGGATACAAATAAACTTTCCAGATATTAATGCCTGCAGTAAATGGCCCCATGTAATGAACCGGCTGATTTGTGTTATCAGTAACCCAAACCTGTGGTTTTGAACTAAGGGTTTCATTTGATGAAAGGATTACCTCCGTAACGCCTGAATTCAAAACGAACTGCATGTTGTGCGTAATAACCGGTGCCTCAAAATCGGTTTGCACACTTCCTGTGAAAGAGTTTTCAAGTCCG
>CAIYZW010001006.1 GCA_903930725.1 uncultured Bacteroidota bacterium | reverse complement strand
TTTTCTGAGAAATACACCATTGTCCCTTTTGAAAAATTAAATCAATCTTTTAAATCAATCTTGTTAGAAATATTTTGTCTTCTTCTCCCCTTATCACAAGAAGAATTTGATTTTATTAGAATGATATCTTTCACTGGTTTGAATTTTGGGCACAGTGATAAATATCCTCCAGAAATATTGTAAGGAAACAGAGGAATAGCTTTTCAAGTTCTTATAATTGGATCAGCTAATTAATTCTTTAGCTGATAGTTGAAAGGAAATAAAACGATAAAAGATGATTTTTCCCGATAGGATTTTTTTGTTAACCTGGTTTCATGATTTTAAAACACATTAACAAATAAAATTTAGGTGAGATTTATTTATGTAAACTGAAATACAATTGGTAAGGAAAAAATTATAATCCTTCAACAAGTGTTACAATAATTTTGGTGAGCTTTTTTTCGGCTTTAGCTGCAACAGCAAGTATTTCACTTAAAATAACCGGTTCAAGATTATCAGGATCACATTCATCTGTAATCACTGAAATCGCAGAACAAAGAAGTCCTGAGTGGTTTGCAACAATTACCTCAGGAATTGTTGACATTCCAACAACATCAGCACCTATAAACCGGAGGTAACGATATTCATTTCGCGACTCTAAATTTGGCCCGGCAACAGCAGCATAAACTCCCTGATAAAGTTGGATATTATTGACTTTAGCTATCTCGATAATTTTATCGTTTAATAATTTCGAATAAGGCTTACCCATATCTGGAAACCGGGGACCAAGTTCATCAAAATTTCTACCAATCAATGGATTACTGCCCAATAAGTTAATATGATCCGTCAACAGCATAAGTTCACCTTTTCTAAATTCAGGATTTAATCCACCACAGGCATTTGAAACTAGTAAATGACTCACACCCAAGAATTTCATAACCCGCACAGGAAAAGTTATTTGCTGCATGGTGTAACCTTCATAAAAATGGAACCGTCCCTGCATTGCAAGTACAGTTTTTCCACCAAGTATTCCGTAAATCAAGTTACCATGATGAGATTCGACGGTTGAAACCGGAAAATCAGGAATATCAGCATAATCAATGCTTTTAATTATGTTTATTTCATCAACTAATTTGCTCAGACCTGTCCCCAGAATGATCCCTATTTTCGGGTTAATAATTCCTTCATTTGTAAGAAACTTCGCAGTTTTGCTTATCTTTTCCAGTAAATTATCCATCGAATTATTTTTTAGAAGTAATTGCCAAAAGTACAAAAACCAAATTCATAATTGTTTTTGATTTAGAATATTTTGTAAACCACTGAATATGAAATCTGTAAAGTGGAAAGAACTTAATTTTGATAATTATTGAGATAAACTTTTCGGTAAAGTAAACAATTCACAAAAATAATTGGTGGGAGGCGAATGCGGTCAAAAAGAATCAACAGGTTTTTTGAAGAGCCAACTTTAAACAATAGAACCTTTTATGACAAAAACTATAACTATAATGCTTGAAAAGCAAAAAGCCTGAAAACGTTAGTAATCAGGCTTAATTGGTAGCGGGGGGCGGATTCGAACCACCGACCTTTGGGTTATGAGCCCAACGAGCTACCTCTGCTCCACCCCGCAATATATTTTTCAAGAAAATTGTCGAATTGAACTACCAAAATCTAAGCTAACTATCAGTATTTTTATGTGTTAACAACTAAATACCCGCTTTATTTGGGAGTGCAAAGATATAATTTGTTTCTTTGCAAACAAATTTATTATTTAATTTTTATGGGTCACAAAGCCGGATTTGTTAATATTATCGGTAATCCAAATGTTGGAAAGTCAACTTTGATGAATGGTTTGGTGGGTGAGAAACTCAGCATTATCACGCCTAAGGCTCAAACTACAAGGCATCGCATCCTCGGAATTGTTAACGACGAAAATTTTCAGATTGTGTTTTCGGATACTCCCGGAATTGTAAATCCTCATTATAAATTGCATGAATCAATGATGAGCGAGGTAAAAACTGCATTGATTGATGCCGATATCCTGCTTTATGTTGTAGAATTTGGTGAAAAGGAATTCAACGAAATTGTTGCGAACTCCATCATTGAAAGTGAAATTCCAATTATTCTGGTCATCAACAAAATTGATAAAGGACTTCAAAAAGATGTAGCAGAAACAATTGAATACTGGAAAAACATTATTCCCAGGGCTGAAATTGTGCCTGCCTCAGCCTTACATAAGTTTAATGTTGACTTCGTTTTAAAAAGAATTATCGAGTTGTTGCCCGAACATCCTGCTTTTTATCCTAAAGATGAACTGACTGACAGAAGCGAACGTTTTTTTGTTTCTGAAATGATTCGCGAAAAAATTCTTCAGTATTATAAAAAGGAAATTCCTTATTCGGTTGAAGTGATTGTTGACAGTTTTAAAGAAGAAGAGAAAATCGTCCGTATCTCTGCGTTTATCTATGTTGCAAGGGAATCGCAACGCATCATTTTAATAGGAAAAGGTGGTAACGCCATAAAATGGGTCGGGACTAAAGCAAGATTAGATATGGAAGAGTTTCTGCAAAAAAAGGTGTTTCTTGAATTAAGTGTGAAAGTGGACAAAGACTGGCGAAACAATGAAAACTCGCTTAAAAAATTTGGCTACCAGTTTTAAACAATTTTGAAAGGATATAAAAATGACAAATATTTTAGCCATAGTT
>CAIYZW010001005.1 GCA_903930725.1 uncultured Bacteroidota bacterium | reverse complement strand
GACCATCAAACTAAAAGGGCAATGGACCGGCGAAATTGACATGTTACGGGTTGATGGTGAAGTGATACATACCATCGAGAACTTTTTCGTGATAAAAAACCAGCAGGACGAAATTGTTTCTTTTGCAATTAGCGTTACCGATATTACCCACCGGAAACATTTCGAAGAAGCGCTGCAACAGAGCGAAAGCAACTTCAGGCTTATCTTTACAAATGCCGCCATCGGAATTGATGTGGTTGATGAAAACGGCAATTTTCTGCAGGTAAACGATGCACTGGCAAAAATGATGGGTTATTCGGCCAATGAGTTAAAGCAATGCAATATTCTCGATATAACGCATCCTGACGATACCGAGAAAAGTAAAAAGCCACTAAACAAGCTTTTTGCCGATAAAAAAGAAAGTTACCGTATCGAAAAACGCTATGTTCGCAAAGATGGCAGCGTTTTTTGGGCTGACTTATCGGTGTCGCCATTTTATGATGTGGTAAATAAACAAATGTTGGCCATCGGTACCATCATTGATATTTCGCAATCGAAAATGTTGCAGGAAGAACTCCAGCGTTCCCGCGAAGAGGCTGTTGAGGCAAACCGCGCAAAATCGGAGTTTCTGGCAAATATGAGCCACGAAATCCGGACACCACTAAACGCCGTAATTGGTTTTACCGAATTGCTCGAAAGCCTTGTAACCGACCGTAAGCAAATGAGTTATCTCGATAGTATCAAGTCGGGAGGTAAAAATCTGTTGATTCTTATAAATGACATCCTCGACCTTTCAAAAATCGAAGCAGGCAAACTCGAATTCGTTTTTGAACCTGTAAATCCATTTTCGCTGATAAGTGAAATTAAACAGATTTTTGCCCTCAAAATCGAAGAAAAAAAACTGGATTTCGTTGTTGATTTTGATCAGGAAATCCCGCACAGCCTCATTCTCGATGAGGTAAGGCTTCGACAGGTTATTTTTAACCTTATTGGAAATGCCATAAAATTCACCCACGAGGGTTATGTTAAATTTTCGTTTAAAAAGATAAATATCGAAAACGACAGTAGCAAAATTGATTTGTTGATTTCTGTCGAAGATACTGGAATCGGGATTCCAAAAGATCAGCACCAACGCATTTTTGAGGCTTTTCAGCAACAAAGTGGCCAAAGTAACCGCAAATATGGCGGAACAGGACTGGGGCTTTCGATAAGTAAAAGGCTCATTGAGATGATGCATGGCGAAATTTCCGTCAAAAGCGAACCTGGAAAAGGTTCGACTTTCGAATTCATTTTGCGGGATGTTCCCGTTGGCACCGGCATCGAAGATGAAAACGAACCGGACGAATTTGATTTTTCCCAAATCAAATTTTTGCCTGCCAGCATTATGGTTGTTGATGACATCGAATCGAACAGGCGGCTGATTATCGAGAATTTTTCGACCGAAACCATGAAAGTTCTCGAGGCCGAAGATGGCCGGAAAGCCGTTGAACTTGCGGTAAAGTTTATGCCCGACCTCATTTTTATGGATATCCGGATGCCTGTGATGGATGGTTTTGAAGCAACCAAAATCATCAAATCAAATGATAAAACCGGCATGATTCCGGTAATTGCACTTACAGCTTCTGTCAGGCGGCAAAACCAGGATAAAGATTATGAGAAGTATTTTGACGGTTATCTCCGGAAACCGGTTTCTCGTTCTGAATTGTACCGCGAAATGGCCAGGTTTTTAAAGTATTCTCAAAACATCGAACCACAGGAAATACCGGAAAAGCCTTCACTTACATCAAAAATCAAAGCAAATCTCAGGTTATCAAAAACCGAAAAAGCTGAATTACTGCACCTTTTGGACGAGGTTTTACAAAAGCTCTGGGCAGAGGCCAACGAATTTCAGATGTCGGACGGGATAGAGGCATTTGCCCGAAATGCAAAAAATATAGGTGAAAAATTCGATTTCGACGAATTGACCAAATTTGGCGATGACCTTTTAACCTATGTTGATAATTTCGACCTCAATAAAATGGACAAATCTTTGAAGGATTATCCCAAACTTATCAAACGGATAAAAGAAGCCATCAGGAAAATTGAACATTAATTTTTTGTAAAACTTGCTAATCCCGTTTCTATCATTACATTTGAAGATAATTTTGAAAACTGGTTCATTCACCATTTCAATCTCATGATAAATGGATTTAAATCCTAAAATTCTTCTTGTTGATGATAACCCGATAAACATTAGGGTTGCGGCAAAAATATTGCGATCTCACAACTATAATATTTCTTTTGCCCAGAGCGGTGCTGCTGCCATCGAAAAAGCGCTGGTTGTTGATTTTGATCTGATTTTGCTTGATATTATGATGCCTGAAATGGATGGTTACGAAGTTTGTGCAAAACTAAAAGCAAATCCCGCAACCCAAAAAGTGCCGGTTATCTTCTTAACTGCCAAAACCGATTCAGATGATGTGGTTAAAGCTTTTGAGCTTGGCGGTGCCGATTATGTTACCAAACCTTTCAATGGCAGGGAGTTGCTCTCACGTGTCGAAACACACATCAAACTAAAGCGATCACTCGAAGCACTCGAAACTACCAACCTCAAACTTCAGGAAGCCAACGACACCAAGGATAAGATGTTCTCAATTATCAGTCATGATTTGCTTGGCCCGTTTGGAAGCATCCGCGAGTCGCTCGAAATAATTGCAAACGAGGAAGTTGTGATGGACGATGAAAACCTGCATAGTTTTTTTAAGGCCATGTGGAACTCGATCAGTTCGGCGTATTCATTGCTCGAAAATTTGCTGTATTGGGCCAGAAACCAGCAAGGCCGGATGGTTTATCAACCAAAAATATTGAGCCTCAACAGCATAATTCACGATACCTATAATTTGTTGGGTGGGGTGGCTAAGAATAAATCAATTACACTAAAAACCAATCTCATCGAGCAATTCGACATATTTGCCGATAAAAATGCACTAAAAACCATTTTAAGAAATCTTGTTTCGAATGCCATAAAATTTACCGCATCAGGAGGTGTAATTGTCATAAAAGCAAAACGTTATGAAAATGACTTTGTCATGGTTTCGGTGAAAGATTCAGGAATTGGAATGGACGAAAATACACGCGAAAATTTGTTTAGTGCCGCCAAAAATGGTCCACGGTGGGGTACCAAAGGCGAAAAAGGAGTAGGGCTGGGTTTGGTTATCACCAAAGAATTTATCGAAAAACATGGTGGCAAATTATGGGTCGAAAGCGAAGTAGGTAAAGGAAGTGTGTTCAATTTTACACTCCCTCAAAATGATAAGTAACCTTCTAAAATAAATGGAAAATACCAAAAAGTACAAAATTCTGATTGTTGATGATGTTCCAAAGAATATCGAACTGGCTGCCAATATTTTACGCACCAAGGAATACAATATCACTTTTGCTAAAAGTGGATTTATCGCACTCGAAAAAGTAAAATTAATCAATTTCGATTTGATTTTGCTCGATGTAATGATGCCGTTGATGGATGGTTTTGAAGTTTGCCGGCAATTAAAAAGCGACCCCGAAACCAAAAATATTCCTGTCATCTTTTTAACTGCTAAATCCGAATCCGAAAATGTGGTGAAAGGCTTTGAATTAGGCGCGGTTGACTACGTTACAAAACCCTTTAAAGCCGAGGAGTTGCTCGCCCGGGTTATGACACACATCGGGATTAAAAGCAAAATCGAAGAAAAGGAGCGAATCGAGGTGGAATTAATCAAAAACAGGGAACAACTTCAAATACTTATGATCGAACTGGAGGAAAAGAAACATTCCGCCATTGCCAAAAGTATTGTTAACGAACAAGTTAGTAAAACCGAAAATATCGAAAAAGAACTCGAAAAGCAAAAAAGCGATCTCGATAACGTGACCTTGTTTTATGAGCTGCGTAGCCAGATGGATAAACTCATCAAAGACCGTAATCCGGTGGCAAGGATGGAAATTATGCAGGTTAAAGAAATGATTACTAATTTGTTTATTGATAAAAACAGCCAGAATTTTCATCGCGAATTAAAACGCCGTTTTCCAAAGTTAACTTTCGACGATCTTCGCCTATGTTCATACCT
>CAIYZW010001004.1 GCA_903930725.1 uncultured Bacteroidota bacterium | reverse complement strand
GCATACCCTTCACTATCATCAGTGAAGAAAACTGACATTAATGTAAAACCTCCCTGTGCCATTTGAATTGCCCAGTTTAAACCTCCATCGGTAGTTTTAATAATTAAATTGAAATTATTAATCCCTTCTAAATCCCCTCCTACAGCATATCCAATATTTTCATCCACAAAATAAACGGAATGGAGGGAAAGTCCATACGTATCGGGTGTCTGATGGATCCATGTTATACCACCATCGGTAGTTTTTAGGACTCTTCCAATATTATCACTACCCACAACATACCCTGTAGAGATGTCAGTAAAAAACACAGAATTATAATTTGTGTACTGGTCACCTTCATAGACATTGATCCAGGTTACCCCTCCATCAGTAGTTTTAAAAATAACTCCATGACCTGGATAATCTCCGGTATCACCCGCTGCAAAACCGGTATCGTCATTGATAAAGTAAACAGAATACAATACTGGCCAACTGCTGATCGCTGATGTTGCCGTCCACGGATCACCGCCGGTGGTCGTATTTAACAGAGGAGTAAGACTTTCGGACCAACCCACAGCATGACCTGTATTGGCATCAGTAAAGAAAACGGAATTTAATCCGCTGTATGGACCCGTCAAGTTGCTTGATTGAGTTATCCAGATTGTACCACCATCGCTGGTTTTTAAGATGGTTCCGAAATCACCGACTGCATAGCCGGTATTGGAATCGGTAAAATAAACCGATCTCAAAGAATATGACGTTTCAGCCGGTTGCGTTGTCCAGTTTGTTCCTCCATCGGAGGTTTTTACAATAGTTCCGTTATAACCGACCGAATAGCCTGTATTGGCATCGATAAAGCAAACTGATAATAGTGTATTTAATGTTCCGCTATTTTGAGCAAGCCATGTTGTGCCTCCATCGGTAGTTTTGAGGATTTTGCCATTCCTGCCCACAGCAAAACCAGTGCTGGCATCTGAAAAGTAAACCGAATTCAACATTAATCCTGATGTACTTGATGTAAGAGTCCAGTTTGTTCCTCCATCTGTAGTGTTATAGATTATTTGATAATTAGCTACTCCATCATTATACCCGCCAACAGCATAGCCGATATTTGCATCCGGGAAATAAACAGAATATAGTGGAACATTATTTCCAGATAGCTGCATATCCCAGGTGATACCACCATTATTTGTTGATAAAATATCTCCATGGTCATTCACAGCATAACCCGAGTTTGATTCGGTAAAGTAAACTGAATTAATACCAAAAGCAATTCCATTTGATAAAGTTGTCCATGTTGTACCTCCATCGATAGTTTTTATTATAGTGCCTAATTCCCCAACTGCATACCCTGTGTTGACATCAGAAAAAAAAACTGACAATAAATTAAAAGTTGTCCCGCATGGTAAAATAATCCAGTTTGTGCCTCCATTAATGGTTTTAACGATTGTTCCGGTCTTGCCAACAGCATAGCCCGTGTTGGAATTGGTGAAGAAAACCGAATTTAACGAATTACCTGTTGGTAAAGGGTTTTGTACTGTCCATTGGCCAAATAAATGAAGCATGATCAGTACCAGTGCGATTGAGAGTAAAAGTGTTTTTTTCATGATGATTGATTTGTTTGATTGTTAAAAAACTTCATTGATTATTGAATTTTTAAAACCATGTAAACCTTCACTGGATACCTGATTTTTATTCCGTCAAATGTAAGTTCCGGGAAAAGCGAAATCAAGCGGGAATTGATAACCGGTAGTAAAAAGTTGGTAGTTGGTAGGTTTTTGGGGTTAGTTGGCGATTTGGGTAAAAAAATGGTAGGCGGAAATTAGCTTAATTACTGTGTTTTTTGAACGAGATTAGAACATATCAATATAGATTTTCGTTTTTTTTGTCACAGGTAAAAAAACTCTATAACGACCTACAGTCTTACCGTCAGATACATTTGGGGAATCAACTTCTCAAAAGGCTGAGATTTATTTAAAAAGGGGGTCTTCTGCTTTTCCTCAAACAGCAACTATAAAAAACCTAACCCTGCACATACGGGATAAGCGACAATCCGATATGTGAGGGGTCAGGAAGTCTATTTTTCTAATCCTTAAGGCAACGCACCGAGTAACCTTCATTTTTGCTGTAGTAGCTGGATTTGAAGATCTGAGGAAAGTCAGAACTCAGATAGCGGCCCCAGTGGTAATTGACATCAAAATCTGTAGAACTACTAAAGATTTCGGTATAGCCGAGGTAGCCAAAAGAAGCATCAAAGAAGCGGATACCACCCGGAAGGGCAGAAAAGCCGCTTGAATTTGTGGCTCCACCATTTGGAGCATACCACAAACCTGTGCCGGCTTCAATTGTTCCGGTTGATTTCATCTCACCTCCGGCAATGCTTTCGCCCCCTAAAAAGGTAGTTAATATTGTCCACTCCTCATCGGCTGGTAGGTGCCATCCTGCCGGGCATAGGCCCTGCACTCCCGGCATCGCGCTATAATCCATCATTTCATTCCATTGGTAAAGTCCGCCG
>CAIYZW010001003.1 GCA_903930725.1 uncultured Bacteroidota bacterium | reverse complement strand
GGTAAAGTTTTTATTTGTTCCGTAATCGGTACGTCCCGGTGTTAACTGTTCGGATGGAAGATAGTGTTTTCCGCTTGCAAACAAGGCACGGGCGTAATCGTTAAATTTATCACCTGAGCGGGTGGTACTTGAAATCCAGGAAGGTAAATTTGCGTAATCCGGGTCTGCTGTAATCTCGGCAATGCCTCTATCAGTAAAGATTACACTGGTTTCCAAACGAATGGTTTCGTTCCTGTCGAGCATAAATTTAATGTATTTTATGCTTGGTTCAAAGAAACCCCATCCATCACCAGCACCGGTTACTTTAGGTGTCCAGCCCTGTGGCCCAAAGAAGGCAAACAGGTATGAATAATTATCACCGGAAGGTTGGCCAAGGTCGGAATATTGCATTTCCCAGAGGTTTTCATTGTTCAGTTTACCCTGGATTTTGAAAAGTTCATAAAAATCAGATTCGAGCTGGAATTTTCCGGATTTGATAATCTCTCCGGTTGCATCGGCAACAACCTGATAATTTTTTAATTCAAGATTGGCAAGTGCCTTCATAGCATAGGCAGTGAATTTTGTTACACCACCAGGTATGTCGGTACGCTCGTTAGGTCTTACTGCCGGAAGGTTTGGAATCGCTTCGTCCATCATATCCGAAATGATTTGCATCACTTCATCTTTGTTGCTCAGCGGAGTAACAAATAAATCAGACGGGCTTGATGTAGGTGGAACAAGTATTGTTCCCCAAACGCGGCTGAGTTGGAATAACCACCACGATTTCAGAACTTTTACTTCGGCGGTGTATTGGTTAGCCAAAGCTTCGCTTCCACCACTTTCTTTGTAAAGAGCAATTTGTTCGATCGAGGAATTGGCTGAGAACATATTTTGATAGTAATTCTGCCAAAGCGAGTTGTACATCCAATAATCCTTGTTGTAATTGTAATTGTCAGTCTCGGCATAATCCTGCTGGTCGCCAAGTCCACCGGCATTTACGTCATCACCACGAACCGAAATTAATGGAAAATCTTCCCATTCGGTGTTATTGAATTCGGTGTATGTGCCAATCAGAGGCAGAATCATATTTTCGCTTTTAGTGTAATCGGTTGCTCCGGTAAAAGTTTTGTTTTCGGCAGGTTCCTCGAGGAACTTTTCGCACCCTGAAAAACTTAAAAGGACAAGCAGAGCAAAAGCACTTTGAAATATAAATTTATTTAGTTTCATAATTTGAATGTTTAAAAATTAGAACTTAATGTTTAGGCCAATCGTATAAACCGCTGCAACAGGATAAGTTTGTGAATCCCATCCATTGGCAACTTCAGGAGTAAAACCATTGTATTTAAACATGGTTAACGGACGTTCGGCAGTGAATGAAATCCTGGTTTCGGGGAACTGGCCACCCAGCCATGCACTGTTTTTGAGGGTATAACCCAACTGAATGTTCTGAATGCGGAAGAACGAACCGTCTTCGACAAAATAATCACTCATTTTTTGGTTCCAGCCTTTGCGCAATCCTGCCGATGAAGGATATTTGTTGGAGGTACCTTCGCCGTGCCAGCGGTTTGTTGCAAGGTCGGCATCTAAGTTACCATCGGCAGTCCAGATAATCTCACCACGTTTACGGTTGAGGATTTTATTACCTGTCTGGCCATAAATGCTGGTCGAGAAATCGAAATTCTTAAAATTAATACTGATGTTTCCACCATAGATAAAGTTCGGGAAATATGAACCTAAAATAACACGGTCGTCATCATCAATCTGTCCGTCTTTATTTTGGTCAACATATTTAAAATCGCCCGGAACAATAGGATTGGTGCTGTTTGCAGTATTATAGGCGACAGCAGCAGGGTCAGCTTCAATTTCTGCCTGATTCTGGTAAACACCGGCAACCTTACGGCCATAGAAAGCCATCAAAGGTTCGCCAACATAAGTACGCTGACGGAATTCGGCTGAACCACCATCGAGATATTGCTGGCCATAAAGGTCAATTGCCTGATTTTTGAGTGTGGAGAAATTTGCTCCTACGCTGTAGCTGAAATCGTCGCTAACAGTGTTTGTCCAGTTGAGGGCAAGTTCGAGACCAGAGTTACGAATGGTTCCAACAGGTTTTAAAACGCTTCCTCCACTACCAGGAATAATTACAGGAATAGCAGCTTTTTTAGTATCGCGTACGTAATAATCGAAATCAACCGAAAGTTTTTCCTTTAACATTTTTCCTGTGAAACCAAAGTTGGTTTCTTCGGTTAATTCCCATTGAAGTGACGAGAAAGTACTCGAAACAACAGTTCCTGAATAAACAACTCCACCAAGTGTGGTGTTATAAACACCAGTAGTGAAGGCGCCGTCGCTGGCCTGGATACGGTCGTTACCAAGCTGTCCCCAACTGGCACGAATTTTAAGATAAGGCAAAATGTCGTTATCTTTAAGGAAATTCTCCTGAGTGATAACCCAGCCAGCACCAACTGTTGGGAAATAACTCCTTTTTTGCTGGTATTTGTTGCTTCCGTCAGCACGGTATGTTGCGTAAAGAAGATATTTGTTATCGAAGTTGTAAGCAATTCTACCAAAATATGACATTCCATACTGGCGTAAACCTCCATCGCTAACAGCATCAGCCGGAATATTCAAAGCCTGATCAATGTACCAAGACTGCTCCATGCCGGTTGGAAAATTTTTACCTTGTGCCGAAAGTATCTGGTAGCCTTCATCTTTAAATGAGGTACCAGCCATGGCTGTTAAGGTGTGTTTTTGGTAACTTTTGTTGAAAGTAAGGATATTATCCCAGATGTTGTTGGTGTAGTTTGATAAAGTTCTGGTAATTGTTGCGTCAGGATTTTTAAAACTGTTACCAATAAACCAGGGTAAATTAACAACCCGCTGATCAATTGAAGTAGTATTGTAATTATAGGTAGTTTTGAAGGTAAGAGTTTTAGGAATAATATTGAATTCCATATAATAATTGGCAAGCATCTTCTTGATTTTCATCTTGTCAATGTTGTAATTCATGGTAGGAAAAGGATTCTGGCCACTTCTGTATCCCAGATCCTGGGCATTTGAATAGTTCATTGGATCTGCCACGGTATTCATTTCATCTAAAACCGGCATGATAGGAACGGCAAAATATGCTTCGTTCCATGCGCCTGACTGATCGTTGTATTTTGTAGCATTGCTCAAAATTACGTTACCACCAATTGTAAGCCAGGTTGTTGCTTTCATGTCTAATTTGGAGCGAAGGTTCATACGCTCGTATTGATTTTTCATATCCATGATACCATTCTGGAAGAAGTAATTTGCGCCAATCGAGTATCTTGCTTTGTCGGTACCTCCCGAAAAATCAAGACTATGATTGCTGATGGAAGCCGGGCGCAGGATTTCGCTGTACCAATCTGTGTTTGGAGCTGGTATGTTGGGATCAACCGTGCTTCTTCCATAACGCTGCATCGCATTAAGAATAAATGTTTCATCAGCAGCAGAGCCTGATTCCATTGCCATGGCGGTAAACTGCTGCGAATTGGCCATTTTTACAACATTCTGGGCAATCTGATAACCAGTGTAGCCATTGTAGGTTATCTCAGTTTTTTGGTTGTAACTACCCGACTTTGTCTCGATTAAAATAACGCCATTAGCTGCTCTAACACCATAAATTGCTGCTGCCGAGGCGTCCTTCATAACCGACATTGATGCAATGTCGGTAGGATTGAGGAAGTCAATGTTGTCGAAGAACATCCCGTCAACTACATAAAGCGGAGATTCATTATCTCTACCCGGAAAAGAACCAATACCACGGATTCTGACAGTTGGCGAATCGCCGGGAGCGCCGTTGGACACTACCTGCAATCCTGCCACTTTTCCCTGCAGGGCCTGCAGAGGTTCCGAAGATGGCGTTTTGATAAGGTCTTCAGATCGTACCGTTGTTATGGAGGAGGTAAGGTCTTTAACCTTTGTACTTCCATATCCAACAACAACTACTTCCTGAAGGGATGTTTTGGAAGGAACCAGTTGAATGTTGATCAAATTCTGATTTCCAACCAATACATCAGTTGTTTCATACCCGATATAGCTGACTACAAGGGTGTTTTCGCCAGGCGTAATCATTAAACTAAATTTGCCATCAATATCGGTTGAAACACCTTTGGATGACCCTTTAACCACTACCGTTGCTCCCGGTAACGATTCATTTGTGGATCGGTCAGAAACAGTACCACTGATGTTCCTGTCCTGCCCGAACGCTGCATTACCAGCAATGACCAGCAAAAGCAAAAGTATGCTCCTGAAACAGCCCATTGCCTGTTTTAATAATAGATACTTTTTCTTCATAACAATCTTCTTTTGTTATTATTACGATTAATAAATAGTTAAAATAAAGCTTTTGTCTTTTTAAACATCAAATTGTACATAATTTCAGATGTAGCACTTATTCAAATTTATCCATAGCAAAATAAGACAGATTGAATAATCTCAAAAAGCACGGACACTCCGATGGATAAAAACACATTTTCCTTAATATTGAGCAAAATTATCTAAAAATGCCAATAAAAAACAATTACCATCGATATTTTTATGGGAATTATTCATTTTTTTCAACAGTCCTTTTATCAGGTGGAAAAAGGGTTTTATGCAGGCATGGATTTATTTTGAAAGGCTGTATTCTATTGACTTTGCATTATGTGTGTGCATTAATAAAAAAAGGGGAGTTAACTCCCCTTTTTCGATAAACAGTATTATTAATTCTGATTATTTCACCAATTTGGTTGAACTTGTTGATGAGCCAGAATAAATAGTCAAAATGTACATGCCTGAGTTCAGGTCGCTGGTGTTGATCTGTGCTTGTTCAACTGAATTGTAGTTGAATGATTTCACTATCTGACCAGTTACATTGTAAATTTCAACTTTGGTTACATCTTTCATGTTGCCAATAACGAGTTTATCTGTCATTGGGTTTGGATAGATGTTGTAGGTATTCTGTACTGGATCGTTAATCCCGGTAGCTTCATCGTTGTACCAAACTGTAATTTCATTAAGTCCGTCAAGAACAGTATAGGTACGGTCTGCGCCACCATTTGGGAATTCAGATGTATCCCAACTTCCGTTGATACGGAATTTGTATGCAATAGCATCACCTGCTGTGAAATTCTCAACTGTGATACCGTACATGCTGTCGCCAAGTGCAGTTAAATGATGGTTTGTTCCATCCCAGCCATTGAATGTACCAGCAACATCAAGATAATCGGTAGCTTCGTTAAAGTTGCCCTGAGCCATCTGATATGACATATTAACAACCCAAACGATTGTTGGAGAAGCCGGAGGAACTACGATACCATCAGCGCCCCATTTGTAAAGCACGTCCATAGTATTTGTAAGTTGGAGTGTTCTGTCACCGCCTGGTGCCGGATCGCCATTAGCCCAGCCCATTCCCCAGAAGAATTTGAAGGCAACAAGTCCTTCAGGAAGTGCCAACGTAATCGTGTAAATCCCATCACCGTCGGTATCAAACATTTCATTAGCTGGGTTAGTTCCTGGTTCTGCCCATGTACCGTGAATACCACCAAGAGCTCCGGCAATCCATACTTGTGAACCAGCAGTCATGCCAGATTCGGTCATATCAACATTAATTTTTTGTGCAGGTGGAGTAATTGGATTAGGATCATTGTTTAAAACGATGTCATCAAAATAAATGTGAATATCTTCTGTAAGGCCAACAGGGTCAACAAAATCAGCTAAGAAGGCAATAATTGGATATGTTCCAGTTTTATCGCTGAAATCAAAAACGATATCTTCCCATGCATTCGTTGTGGTTTGAGGATATTTGCTTTCAATTTCGATTGTACCTGCTGCACCGCCTTCGATTTTGAATTTGATCATACTAACGCGTGGTTTCCAAACTTTAACATGCACGAATTTGTTTTCGGTTACATCAATTACTGCTGGTAAAGCTGACCAGAAACCTCCCCATGGCACACCGTCTTTATCGCGCAAAAAGTCAATAACATAATCACTAAGATTTACTCCCGATTTATCAGGGTTTGGTATCATTGACATTGAACTTTGATCCACTGCCGGGTCACCAAGAAGGTAATTTAAAGTAATATGTTCAAAGTTTTCCATCAATTGTACTGGAGCACTTCCCACTGCAGGGTCGTTATTAACAAACATATCATCATAGTAAAGAACGATATCTTCAGTTAATGTAAGTGGACTTTCGAAGTCAGGAATTAAAACGATTTTCACATATTCACCACTAACAATGCTCATGTCGAAAACCAATTCTTCCCACTGGTTAATCAAAGTCTGTGCTGCAATTGGATAAACATCACCTGAATTTCCGCCGCCGCCTTCATATTTGAAAACAACTGGGCTGATACGGGGTTTCCAGATTTTTACGTGTACGTATTTGTTTGCTGTAACATCAACTGGTGTTGGCAAAGTTGCATACCAGCCTGCCCATGGGTCACCATCAAATCCGCGAATCATTTTGGCTACATAACCGCTGGGGTTTCCGGCAGTATCAGGATTAGCAATCACACTGATGGCACCATTTGTTCCACCGGAAAAAATGTTCATTGTGATACTTTCGAAGTTCTCGATTACCTGGGCTTGCGAATAGCTTGCTAAAGCTATCATCATAACGAAAATTAGTAAAAGCTTTTTCATAAAATTTAATTTTTAATTAGTAATTATAATTTGAGACAAAAATATGTAAAATTTATTTGCAAAGAAAAATTTGGTATTAAAGTTTTATAAAACATTTTTTGTTAAAAAAAATTATCGTTTTCATTTTTTAAAAGCCATTGGTCTTATTCATTTCAATAATTATCAGTTTATCAGTAACTTTCGTGTCAAATACTGGCTTTCTGACTGAAGTTTAACTAAATAAAAACCAGGCGAAATTGTTCCAATATTCAAGCCAATTTGATGTGCACCCGGTAAAAAGAACTGATTCTTTTCTAAACTTTTAACTAAAATTCCCTGTGGATTAAATATTTCAATTGAAACAGCGGACCCTGATTCGATCGAAAAATCAATAATAACATCTTTTGAAGCGGGATTAGGAAAACAATTCAAAGTTAGCAGGTTTTTGTTAGGCAGATTTTCAGTTGCGCTTGGGTCGGGAACGAAACCGATTGCATCAAGCATAGGCTGAATCTCGGGATTAGCCATAAATTTATTCCATAAAAGCTGCGATCGGTAATTTTCGATCATGCAAATTATCGGCCCTTGGTCAATGGCAAGGTAAGAATCCGCAACCCAGTTTTCGTGTTGGTTAAAAGCATCAAAAAAACCAAAATCACCCCAGATTTCACTGCCGAGATCTCGATAAAAATGCTTTAAAGCTGCAATTGATTGCGCTGGAGTATAGGCAGTTGCCGAAAGTGCTGCTGAGGGTGTAATTGTGCCGTTGTCGCGGGAAGAAGTTGGTTCGTGTACGTTGTAACCGAATGGGTCGTCACTCGCGGTAAGTCCCCAGCAATTTTCGCCATACCCTTCGTAATTCTTGGGATTATCAACACAATAGGCTTTGTTAATCAGTGAAATATTCCTGTTGTTATCAAAATAGTTGGCATAGCTGTCTTTGATATCACGGGGATCGAAGCCAAGGAAGGAATAATGTGTAAAAAACAGCGGACCACCATAATCCCATCCAACCCAGATTTTATGTCCATAAAATGAACTTCCGTTTACATAATTATTGCTTGCTGCCCATCCATTATGAAATAATGAAGAAGGGACTCCATGAGTTGGTGAGGCAATGGCCAGTAAATAAACAATCATTGCTTCGTTTGGCCCGGCAACAGTCATATTCATTGCCCAGCCATGATCGGGTGACCAGTGCCAATAAAGATAATTTCCATTATTTCTCCGATACCAGTCCCATTCGATGGTTTCCCACAGGCCTGTAATTTTTTGTACTATAAGTTGCTCATCGGGGGTTGCCAGGTTAAAATACTGCCGGGCAGCCAATAAACCCTGGGTTAAAAATGCTGTTTCTACCAGATCGCCACCGTTATCATTTGTACTAAAAGGAATTACATTACCTGTGTTTCCATCAAGCCAATGTGACCAGGCACCATGAAATCTGTCGGCATTTTCCAGAAAGTTCACAATTTTCAAAATTCTTTCAGTACCTTGTTCTCTTGTAATAAATCCCCTCTCGATACCTACAAGAATTGCCATGATACCAAAGCCAGATCCACCTGATGTTACAGTATTTCCGGATGAATTTCGTTCCCTAGCCAGTCCTGAAAAAGGATGTGCGAAATCCCAAAAGTATCTGAAAGTGGCTTCCTCAACCATTTCGAGGAGCTGTTCGTCGGTCATATCGTATGTGGAAACATTTACAACATCCGAAAAATCCGATGGTTCGTTGGCTTCGTTAAGGGCATTAATTTTATATTTCAGAACAAGGTTCGTCCCCTGAGTCCTGACAAAATCCGTAAAAATTGTATCATTCGATCCAACGGCAGCTCTTAAAGTGTAAGCGTTGCCACCATCAGTTGATTGGTAAATTTCATAACCACCAACATTGCTCTCAGGATTTGCATTCCATCTTAAAAAAACATGGCTGTCGTAACCTTTGGCCGTTAAGCCCTGAGGTGCTGAAACAGGTGGTGACGTTCCGTTTCCGGAATAAACACGCACATCATCTATTAGTAAAGTGTGTTGTGCGTTATCGGCTAAATTTTGAGCAAAACCGACTGTCTTGATTTGGGTGTAATCAATAGGGTCTGCCTGTGTTAAAAACGGAACCATCGGAACCTTTATCCTAACCCACTGATTTGCCTGAAGAGTTGTTGAATAATCAGTTAAACTGATCAAAATTGATTTTTTGTTTTGAGTATCCTCAAGAAAAACCTTTGGAAGGTTGGCAGGAACAATGCCTTCGACAGAATACAAATAAAAGGAAAGTGTGTCGGTATTTGTTAGGTTTTTGGCCTCCCAGTTAGTCCCGGCTGCGATTGCAAACCAGTTTCCGCCGGATTTTGAAGTCCATTTTAAACGTAACGAATTTATCCCCTGAGGTCCTGGAGTATTTGATTCGACAGGAAACCTGCGCAAATCTGTGCCTTTTCGTTCGAGTTCGCTTGGCGAAACCAGCTCCATCCACGACTCATTATAAAGTTCCGGATCGGGGCTATCTTGAAAATACAGGTATGTTTGTGCCTC
>CAIYZW010001002.1 GCA_903930725.1 uncultured Bacteroidota bacterium | reverse complement strand
TATCGCAACCATTATTATCAACAAAAGTATAAGTTAGTAAATGTGCGCCTACGCCGGCAGCTTCGGGATAAAACCAGCCACCAACAACGTTTTCGCCTGAATAAACACCACCGGCCGGGCTTCCTTCGGTTAAATGGTAAGGCGGCGAATTATGACAGAAGTTTTCGATAGGAGCGAAACCAACCACGGGCAATGGCCACAAAGTGAGCGTAAAACTGTGCGAAACATTGGTTACACAAGGGGCAACCGAAAACCCTGTAATTGTAAGATCAACCGAGCCAGAAGTCTGGTCGTTGGTGTCAGGATGATAAACCGTAACAAGGTTTGCCGGATTATCAAAAGTTCCATCGCCCGAAGTTGACCACAACGAATTTGTCGAATTTACTATCGAACCTGAAACACTCACGTCGGCAACGTCTTCACAGATCGAGGCATCATTTCCGGCCCAGACAATGGGTAAATGCGAAATGTAAACAGTCAGAATATCGCTTAGCGATGAGCCACCGGCATCTATGGCAGTAATTGTTAACTGGGCCGAAGAATTATTGATGTCCTGCGCCCCGGGTGTATAAACAGGATTAACAATCGTATTATCGCTAAACGTACCGTCACCGCTGGTTGCCCAAAGCAAAGAAGTTGCGTTTATAGCAACTGCATTTAATAGTGCCGTCTGATCCTGGCAAATGCTCATATCGGAGCCTGCTTCAACAATCATTGTTTGTTCGGAACTTGGCGGGAATACAATAAAATCAACCCAGGCACAATCGCTGCCGTTCACGGTATTTACATCTTTTGTGTAACTCCATTTAAAAACCCGCTCACCGGCCTGAACCGGGTATGATCCCAGCGTCCAGCTTACATTACCCGACCAAGAACCCACCACGTTTCCATCTATCGAGAAATTTAAAAAGTCGTAGTTGCTTTCACTGGAGACTTTATAATAAAAACTAATTTGGTTATCGGTGAGCACATTCATGGTAAGGAAAACCTCGCTCGACTGACTATCGCCAATAGTTCCTGATTTCATGCAATAGGTGCCTTCGTAAGGATTGGTTTGAGAAATCTGCCAGGGTGCATTTCCCGAAAACTCCCAGTCGTACTGGCTAAAATCACCGGTTTCGAAATCCTCCGTAATGAAACCAATGGTTACCATAATGATGTCGCTTGCCATAAAACCATCATCAGCCACAGCTTCGATATTAAAAACCGCCAGATAGCCAATGGGTGTGTTTTCGCTGATAGAAACATTGAATGTTGCCGTTGCTGCCGAGCTGCCCTGTATATCGCCCAGGTTAACCGATGCCGTATTGATGGTGATGAACGGGTCGCTGCTTTGCAACGAAGCAACAACATTAAATGCTGCTCCTCCTCCAAAATTTTTGATGTTTACAATTACATCGGCATCTTCGCCAGGTTCCAGATAACCGTTGCCACCGTCGTTAATTTCGTAGCCGTTTATTCCGAGCAATGGGGCAAAAGCTTTAAGATAAATATGGCTGTTGTATTCCTCAGCCTCAGCTGTTATTTGTGTCGAAAATACGATGTCGTGATTGTTGGGTACCAAAGCTGAAACATCAAAATTAAAAGCATTGGTAAGTATTTTTGTCTCTCCGGGCTGGAAAACAGTGAGTGCTTCACTGTTGTCGTTGAGCGTAATAAAAGCATCTTGCGTAGAAATATTCATGCTTTGGGCATTCACAATTTCATCGCTGATATTCTGCAATTCAACCGTTAAGCTGGCATTTTCGCCATATTCGATGATGCTGTTATCGCCAGCCGAGGCAGTAACGCTCCTGATAATAATATTGTTGACGCCATCAGTAAAAAAGGGAAGTGATTTTGAACTTCTCAAACCGTTAGCATCTTTAATAAAGAAATCAATATCAACGGCTTCGTAAGGAATCGTTGGCGTTCCATGGAATAAGCCATCGGTAGTAATTTCCAATTCGGTAAAACTATAATCCGGCTCGATGGTAATTTTGGTGTTGGGGGCAATATTGAACGAATTTGAGATATCGAGGAGTTCATAATTAAACGAATTTCCCTCCGAAACACCGGCGTACCACTTATTCCATACCGAGGCAGTAACTGCACCGTAGTAAAACTCTATTTTTCCTGATGGATAAAGGCTCACAGCAAAGTTGAGGATGTTGTTGGAGCTGTATTCGATGGCTTTCCAGCGGAATGTAGCTTTGTTAGCGTCGCCTTCGTACCAAATGCCGCCGCCACCCGATGTTCCGAGCGTTTTTGACATATAGGGCGAAATGCAGCGTAGATTTCTGAAGATGTTGAATTCGTCAATCACAAAAGTCCAGGGGAACTCGTTGGCTTCAAACATAAGATAGCCATCGGTATGAATAAATATCTTGTTGTATTTTTTGTCGTAGTAGGGGAACTCAAAATCAATTTGTTTTGAGGCATAACCCGTTGTTGTATTATTTGGAGTTAATACCTGAGATGAAACCGACGGGAATGCTTCGGTGGAAGTACTGGTGTTGAAATTTTGAAGCAAATACCAGCGATAAGGCTCCGTTCCCTGCGTTCCGATCATCTGATTTGAGTAAGGTTCGTTGATAATTGCCGGCGGAAGATCTTCGTTTAATACAGCCGGTGGATTGAAATTTGCCGTGGCTTCAACCGAAAGGGTGGTCAGACCATCCTCAATCAGAGGTACATTTGTTTGCGGACATGGCGTTTCTAAAAGTCCGTCCGTATAATCCATCACCGACCACGAATCAATCGAACCGGTTCCGGCGTTTCCGCTGTCGTCTTCATCAACCAACAGAAAAAATGTTGCCGGCTGACCATTTTCGACATAGCTCAGCAGTGTTGTAACATCGAGGCCAAATTCGAGTGTTTTGTCGGCAACCGTTGTTCCGCCCTGCATAAAAAGATCGCCGGCCTGGTAATTTAATATCGGGAAATCCATTACAAAAGTAGGCGCTGTGGCGTTGGCTTCGGGCGAAACTCCTGCCATTACTTTTATTTTGTTTCGCGAACTATGGGTGAGTGTAACTTTAAAGGTAAGTTGAGGGTTGGTTGTTTCTTTGGCCTGCATCACGTGAACTGCCTGGTTCCAGACGCCACCCTGGGCTAATGAGCGGCATAGCGCATTGTAGGTGAGATAGGCAAAACCGGCGTCTCCCCAACTTGTTGCCGAATAACTGTTTGCGAGTTTTACGCCTCCAATTTCCCAATCTCTGAAATCAACAACACCATCGTTATTAATGTCTTCATCGTTGGTGTACCGGCCATCGTTGTTATAATCCCAACGTATCGAATCGTGATATCCCACCACACAAAGTCCATGGTTGGCGTAGCTGCTCAGGGCAGTCAAAACGTGCTTACCTGCTTCGGGAGTTCCGGGAGGCAAAGTTTGATTTGCAGAAGCGTAAGAACAGTAAATGTTGGCAACACCACCATTGGGGGAACCATCCAGATGATTCGCAATCCAATGTTTGAGGGTAGTAAGTCCTTCTTCGTCTTTTAACGAAATTGATGAAAACTCCCACATCCGGTTTTTCATGGCGCGGTAATAGCTGTCGTAACCGCTCATCCAGCGCGAAGTTCCGCCATAATTGAGCGAACCGCCATAATCAACAACATTGGGAGTTCCTACTTCGCGGATAATATTCCAGCTATCGAAAAAGGCACAGGCCGAGCCATTGCCCTGGTTGCTCCAGTTAAAAACAAAGTGTGAAGGATATTGATTTTGGGAAACGTTTGCAGGTAAATCGCGTAAGCGGTCCATCTCGTAAGTAAAAGCGTAGGCTACACCGCTTGCCTGACCGCACTCAAGACTGGTCTGGTTGAATATCGGCCTGAAATACGGCAGTAGCGAATTGTCGACATTTACCGGTAAATCGCGGTTGCGCAGATTTTCGGGGAGTTTGAATACAGGCAGCGATGCTTGAAAAATGGAGTCCTCAACCGAGAGCAAAGGGAGTCCATCAATAAAGATGATTTCCTTACCATTTTGAAGAACCACCTGTCGTTCCTGGGCAAAGGAGAAATTAACAGATTGTAAAAACAAACATACACCGACAATCAAAAAAGTTATATTTTTCATAATCCAAGTTAGTTTATTCTGAAATTGAACCGGCGCAAAATTAATAATTTGAATTTAATGAAACCGAAACTTAATTTTTGGGGGCGGGTAAAGGTTGAGATGTATTTTTTGGAGGATCAATAAAGGTGATTACAAATAAAAATTGTTGCAGCAGATATATCTGGTTAATTATCCTCTGATTTTTCTATGCATATCTTCTGCATATCCTCTAATTATCCTCTAAGATTCCTCTGATTTTTCTCTCATTATCCTCTAACTATCCTCTAACTATCCTCTAAGGTTCCTCTAAGGTCCTCCTAAGGTAGTTTTAATCGTTTTTTTATGGTTAGAAAGGATCAAATTGGGCAAAAAAAAACCTGCATCAGACATGCAGGTTTAATTATTATTTTCAGAAAAAAAAATTATATGTATAATCAGATTAGTTTTTCTTCCAGGGTAAGGTTGCCTGGAATGTCGGAGACTTTAATTACGATTTTATCGCCTGAAAGGTCGGCATTGACAGCGGTAGCAGTATATTTCCATAATGCACCACCGGCTTCGGCAACGGCCTTGCCTTGTTCGACGAGGGTTCCGTCAGGATTATAGATTGTAACAGTTACTTCAGCAACAGCAAAGTCGTCGACAGCACGGACAGTGATAAAACTGCCGGGCTGACCGGTGTACTGGCTGATGTTGATTTCGTCAATGTGGGGAGCATTCATAAAGTCTGCTACTGCCACATTGTAAGCTGAATGGGTGTCGTCAGCAGAGGCTTTGTAGGCCTCCTTCATTTCGGGTGAAGCCATTGCGCCTTTTCCATAAAGGATGGCTTCCTGCCATTTGCGCTGATGCAGGATCTGTGCTTCGGATAATTCTCTTTCTTTTTTTACCGGAGCTTTTGAAACAAATGTTTTATTTCCGCGGATACGGAAAACGAGTTGCTTGCCCAACATGCCTGAAAGGCCTTGTGTGACGATGTTGTTTCCAACTTTTGCCATAAAATTTTGGGATTTGATTAATAATTATTTGAACTACTGTATTGAAGAATACAAAGCAAAAATAAATATTTATAATCGTAAAAAAAGCTTTGCAGTAAATATTTTTATTGTAAAAATGGGTGTGATAAAGTAAATTAAAATACTAACAATAGCGCTTACAGCCCTTTCAGGGCTGCGGGATACTATTGCGCTTCCTACCCTGCACTTCGTACAGGGTTATTCAGATTTAATCCCTTCGGGATTTTAAGGCAAGTCCTGTTTATGTTTCGCTGCGATGCAGCTTTAGAGGAGTTCTGGCTAAGATGCAACTAACATTATGGTTCGCTGCACCTTTTGTTCAATGTTTTATTCATCTGCAAGGCAAGCCACAGCGTGGCGTATCTTAGTTTTTAGCTTTTTAAACGCGGACAGTCCGCCGGCTGGCGGACGCTGTCAGGTTTTACCCTGATTGGATAAAACCAAGTTTTTTATGCTTTTCTATCAATATTCCCTTCGCAGAGTGGCATTTGCTATGCAGCTCAAAACTTTGGTAACAACACAAAGGGATAAAACCAGTGAAATTAATTTGGCAAATTATAATTTCATTGGTGTTAAAAGCGGCATTGCAAACGCCACTTGGCTAGAGGTCGTACCGACAAAATGAAGCCAAATTTTTTGGCAATGCTTTAACTTGTCATTCGGTTGTGTAAATATGACCCTTTGATGGTAAACCTTTATCCTTGTTTACAATTGTTGGCATAATCCAGATAATCTTTGATTCAGAAAATTCCTTCCCAAATGGTTGATGTCGCCAATGACCCCTACGCCAATGTGGCGCTATTTCTACTGTTTTTGTGCTGGTCTTATTAGTTCTAATAAATGAGCTGCCTACAAGTTGAATTTTGGAAAAGCCAAATTTTTTGGCATCCTTTTCCGCTAACTCTTTCCTACGCTTTGAGTTTGCCTTTTCAATTTTGTTTCGTAAATGTAATGGCAATCCATCCACAAATTTTGTTTCAATGTCTGGTTTGTCAGATGAAATATAAAGGATGCAGTTAATCATCAGATTAAGATTGTCCTTTAAAAGTTTGTACTGTTCAAGTTGGAAGTTAATCTCTCTTTCAATATCCTTTTTGGCAAGTGTTTTATTTTCAAAAGTGTCTGACATTATTTTGTTAACTTCAGCAATTGCATCTGTAATTGTTGACTTCTCATTTACAAATGTCAAGCCTGATGGAAGTTCAATAATATCCTGAATGTTATGTTTAAACTCAAATTCCTTCTGACTTTCAGAATAGCCGCAAATATGAAAGCTAACATGGTATTTATAGGTTAAATCTTCTTTAGAATCATCAGTAAAAGAAACATAAACTCCATCTATGGTTGTATCATTGGAAATGCTTGTCTGAAGTGATTTATTAAGCTCTCGAAGTGAAATGTAAAAATTGAGATACGGAAATCGTATTGCTCCAATTTGAATTTCAGAAACGTCTGTTTTTTCCAAAAGTTCTAAAAGTTCTTG
>CAIYZW010001001.1 GCA_903930725.1 uncultured Bacteroidota bacterium | reverse complement strand
GGTACCAATAAAAAAAAGCCTCACAATGTATGCAAGGCTTTTAATATTTCCGGTGGAGGTGCTTTAATTAGCGATTTTATCCTTTATGTTTTCGGCTGTAAATAGTGCCATTTGCGCTTGTTTCTGTTTGATGGTGATACCTGTGTAAACTTCCATCATTTTATGGCTGTGGTGGCCTGAAAAGCGCATGATAATTTCAGGATTCATATTAAGAAACACGCTCAAACTAATAAACGTTTTACGCGCACAATGCGACGTCAACACCTGCCACAACTCCGCCTCTTCTTTTACGGTGGTACCTGCTTTAATGTACACCTTTGTCAATCGGCGATTAAGTTCTAAATACTTCGCCATTTCCTTTAAATACAGATTCAATCGAACGTTGGATATTTTCGGAAGGCTATTATCGTATTTCTCTAAAATTGATTTACTGAAATGATTCAAAGGTATTTCGAGCGCGTCCGCTGTCTTTTGTGTTGTGATCTTAATACTATCCTCTGAAATATCCTGCCGGCGAAGCGCTGCCATATCAGAATAACGCAAGCCACACGCACACATAAAGCAAAATATGTCCTTTACACGCGACAAACGTAAATCCGGTATGTTTGCCTCAAACATCATTATAAACTCTTCCGGCTTAAGAAAAACGATATTTAAAGGATTACCGGCAGCGCTTTTGCTTTCCTTAATGGTAAACTTTTTAAAATCTTTGATAGTGATGTTTTTGTTTTCGATGCACCATCCAAGATACCAATTTATGTTATTGAAAGTTTTTTTAATGGATGAATTTCGATGTCCTTTACTCACGAAATAATCAAATAACTTTTGGTAAAAATCCTTATTGATTTTCTGAAATTCCATTTTTAAGTTTTCGGATTTCTCCAAGTTTTGCAGGTGGATTTTTAAAGTTTTGAATTTCTGATATGTCGCAGCGCTCCAAGCCTTGTTTTGTCCTTCCACGCGCGTAAACTCATCGAAGTAGTTAAAAAAGTCTTTCATTATGCCTTTAGCCTGCCATATTTCGCTTATCTCTTCTTTGGTGACCTGTACACCTGAATTTTTAATTTGAAGGTAAATTGCCTCTAATTTTTCGGCAATGGCTTTTAGTTGTGTGTTTTTCGCTTCGCTGTTCGATGCACTACTTTTAAATTGCTGTTTGTCCTTACTCCATTGGATCGCATCGGCTTTTAATCCGGTATTACTCATGAATTTTTGACCGTCAAAACTGAAACAAAAACGGATCGGAACGTTTTTTACTTTTTTTTTACCTTTTTTTTTATCCTTCCGGCCTTCCAAATAGTAACTTGTTTGATGTGCCATAATGAATTGATATTTAGTTTTTTATGATGTGAAATTGTGTAAACTTACACTCAAATAATTTTACACAATAATACACACAATTTTTATCATTTATTCAACTTTATGGCTATTTACCTAAATTTAGTTAAAAGGCTTATCAGATATGGCATAAAAGAAAAAAGGTAAACTAAGTTTTACCTTAATTTACCTTACTTTTTACCTTCCGGTGGAGCGTATGGGAATCGAACCCATGACCTTTAGACTGCCAGTCTAACGCTCTAGCCAACTGAGCTAACGCCCCAACTAAATTAGGCTGCAAATGTAATGTTTTTTTGAAAAAACCGTCATTTCATTCAAAAATTCTATTTTTATCAAAAATATCATCATGGAAACAACAAAATACGTTTGCCCAAAATGTGGCAACAGACAATACCAGGTTGGCGAAATCCGCACAACAGGTAGTTTTCTTACCAAATTATTCAACATTCAGAATAAGAAATTCACAACATTAACCTGTTCCAAATGTCGCTATACAGAGTTGTTTGCCGCCGATAGCAACCAAATGGGTAATATTCTGGATTTCTTTACGAATTAAAAGACGGTTGGAAGGTTGGAATAGTGGAAGGTTGGAATAGTGGAAAGTTGGAAAGTTGGAATGATGGAATGATGGAATATTGGATTGTTCACTATGTTGACAATGGAATTCCCAACGGCGATTGATGATTCCCGCCTTTTAACACTTTTTTTCATTGATCACATTTCTGGATTATTGACCTTAGAATTTTATTTTACTTTTGCAGCATGGCAAATAATGAAGATCTTTTTAAAAAATTAATATCCCATTCCAAAGAGTATGGGTTTATTTTTCCATCGAGCGAAATTTACGATGGCCTTAGTGCTGTTTACGATTACGGGCAGTACGGCGTTGAACTGAAAAATAACATCAAAGCATACTGGTGGCGCGAAATGGTGCAATATCACGAAAACATTGTCGGGATTGATTCGGCAATTTTTATGCACCCAACTATTTGGAAAGCTTCCGGGCATGTGGATGCTTTTAACGATCCTTTGATTGATAACAAAGACTCTAAAAAGCGTTATCGTGCCGATGTTCTTGTTGAAGAGCATTTGGCCAAAATTGAAGCCAAGATCGAAAAGGAAGTCGAAAAAGCTGCTAAACGTTTCGGCGATACCTTCGACAAGGAACAGTTTATTACCACAAATCCGCGTGTTGTCGAGTATTTTAAACAGATCGAAGATATCAAGAAACGGCTGTATCCAGCCATGGATCAGAACGACCTGGCAGGAATTAAACAGCTCATCGAAGACCTCGAAATTGTTTGCCCGATTTCGGGATCCCGCAACTGGACCGACGTTCGGCAGTTTAACCTGATGTTTTCGACGAGCATGGGGTCAACTGCCGATGGCGCAAACACCATTTATCTTCGTCCGGAAACAGCACAGGGGATTTTCGTAAACTTCCTCAATATCCAGAAAAGTGGCCGGATGAAAATTCCTTTCGGGATTGCACAGATAGGAAAAGCATTTAGAAATGAGATTGTTGCACGGCAGTTTATTTTCAGGATGCGGGAATTTGAGCAGATGGAAATGCAGTTTTTTGTACGTCCCGGCGAGGAAAAAACCTGGTACGAATACTGGAAACAGCAACGCATTAACTGGCACCTTTCGTTGGGAATTCCTGCCCAAAAGTACCGTTTCCACGATCATGATAAATTAGCGCATTACGCCAATGCCGCCGCTGATATTGAGTTTGAATTCCCGTTTGGTTTTAAAGAACTTGAAGGCATTCACTCGAGAACCGATTTCGATCTGAGTTCGCATCAGAAATTCTCGGGTAAAAAGTTGCAATATTTCGACCCGGAACTAAATGAAAGCTATGTTCCGTTTGTTATCGAAACTTCCATCGGGCTTGACCGGACATTCCTTGCGGTTTTAAGCTGTGCTTTTACCGAAGAAACACTCGAAGATGGCTCAGAACGCATCGTTATGAAAATCCCACCTGTGCTGGCTCCAATTAAAGCTGCGGTGTTACCGTTAATTAAAAAAGATGGACTGCCCGAAAAAGCCCGCGAAATTTTTGATGCGCTCAAGCTTGATTTTATGTGCCAATACGACGAAAAAGATGCCATCGGTCGCCGTTACCGTAGGCAGGATGCAATTGGTACAGCTTATTGTATCACAATTGATCATCAAACACTCGAAGACAATATGGTGACTATCCGCGAAAGAGATACAATGTCGCAGGACCGGATTGCAATCAGCGAAATTTCAGGCATCATCTCAAAACGTCTCAAAGGAAACAGGTAGGTTTTCTCGATTATCGGTTTTCGTACCTGTTCCCGGTTAACCGGGATAGTTTGCCATTTTGCACTGAGCTGATATTCAAATGACCAAACTTTGCTCATCATCTTTAAACATTAAATTCAAATGTCCGACTTGCATCGCAAAAATCAAGAATCTGCGCTAAAAGTAAATGAAGGTGTAGAGCAGCCGGAACAGGTGAACTTATCTGCTGTTGAGCGATTTAAAAAAAACAAACAAAAGTTGCTCAGCGCCGATGAATATGTTCATGGAATTCTTTCGGGCAACCGGACCATGTTGAGTAAAGCCATTACGTTGGCCGAAAGTGTTAATCCTTTGCATTATCAACTTGCACAGGAAGTCATCGAAAAATGTTTACCATATTCCGGAAATTCAATTCGTGTTGG
>CAIYZW010001000.1 GCA_903930725.1 uncultured Bacteroidota bacterium | reverse complement strand
TTGATCAGCCTTGCAGCGGCGTTGTACCCTGCTACCCGAGCAGCAAGGATTGATCCGGTGAAGGCGCTCAGGCACGACTAAAAAAACAAGCACCAAAATTCAAATTCCGGTTTTTAGTGGGGTGTGATTTTTGAAATTTCAGTTATCATTTATCAGTCCCGAAATTTAAGGTACAAGGTTGGTTTACCCGGATAAAATAGCTCTTTCCGGGCTGCAATACAGAAAGTGTTTTAATATCAAAGGCTGGCCAGTAAACCGATAATCCGGCAACATCAACAGCAACATCAATGGAATCTCCCAACGGAGCAAACAGCGTTTCTAAACTCACATTTTCGGAGCTAAGCACAGGAACCAGGTTCCAACCGGTTTGCAATTGAACTGTTCTGTCAGTTTCAGTATTGCCAAAAATTGTAATTGATGTTGGAGCAGAAGTTTTTATAATGTATCCTGAATGAGAATCCCATTGATGCAGGGTGTTTATCTCCAACTCAGGAAAATAAATCCCGGTGAGGTTTCCAAGATAAATCAGTGAAGCGGCCATATTTCCAAACAAATCCTCAATATCGTTGTCGTTTGGCGTGATGTAGCTCGAAAGCCCGCTCCATCCGGCTGGAATGTTGATAATCTGACCTGGTAAACTGCTGATTATTATTTTTCTGAGATCCTTTGTTATTTCGAGGTTACCGAAAGTTACCAAACCAAAATCGTCGGCAGTAATCGTATCCCGGGTAAGCAAAGTCTCATTTTCGTACCAGGAACAAACATATTTTGAACCCGGCCCGGTTATAAAATGCTGCAGCCTTCTTGGTGTAATGTCCGCTGTTACCGAACTTTCCGCGCACCGGTCACACAGCGAAATATTTACTTCCCAACCGTCGGCTATATCTTTTATGCTTTCGGTTTCCCAGAAAAAGTAATTATTGATCTGGCCTTCCGGATCGTTTAAGGGGTCGTTATTTGAGCTGGCATTTGAAAATACCGGGAAAGATTGATCGGAACGAAAAGTGATCATCGAATTCCGGTCCCACTCATAACCATAAGGCGCCAGAACCATTGCCCGCTGGCCGTGTCCATTCTGTCCCCAGGTAAAATTAAACGGGAGTTTATGAGCGATTAAAGTTTGAACATAATCCACCGCCTGTGGCCAGCCAATTGCTTCGTCGTTTACACCATTTGAAAAGGTATGCCAGGGAATTTCTGTTGTTGGATGTGCATCAAGCCATTTGGCGTTATTAAAGTAATCCCACACATCGTAGTTTTCTTCAGGTTTTACCTCGATACCGCCGTATTTGGTTGTAAAATCCACGTTTGAGTAATTGCAGTGCCAGGATGAATCTCCTAAAGCAGCTTCATAAGAACCTTGAAAAGTTGGTGTATTTCCTGGATCATGAACACCAACCCAACCATTAAGATGGGAAAACAGGTGGCCGTTGCGGATTCCGATCATGGATGTTCCGGAGCCACCCATCGAAGAACCGGATAACATGATTTTGGTTGTATCAATGTCATATTCGGGCCGCAAAAAATCACAAATAAAATTCATCAGACGGAACGGCGTAAATGGTTGAACCGTTCCATCATTGTATGATTTAAGTGTTCCCAGGCTGCTGTGATGACCAACCCACCATGTTTGAAATGGGAACTGATTAGCGGAAACCAAAATGTGCCCCTGATCTGACCCAAACCACCAATTGCATTGGTTCAACAAAGTTCCTCCCCAGCAATGAAGTTTTAATGAAATCCCGGGTTGAAACGAAGTGTAATCAATATCATCGCGTAAAACAACCAGGTAATTGGAGGCTTCGTTGGGAAATGCGGCCGCGGGCGGGCATTCCCATTTTGTGTAAAAATAAAGGGTGCAGGGAGGTTCGTAAATGAATTGATTTTCATGTTGAACCTTGTTAAGAAAAACTACTCCGTTTCCAGGAGATTCTTCCACAAAGTTCGTCAGATTCATTCCTGGAACAATCGCAGAGAAATCTTCCGCACCATCCACTGTATGACTGATAAAATACCAGGCTGTATCAATGTTCTGGCTTTCCTTGAACCTGTTGACATAAATACCGGTGCCAACTTCA
>CAIYZW010000999.1 GCA_903930725.1 uncultured Bacteroidota bacterium | reverse complement strand
CGCACCGCCGGAAGCCATGTTTTCGCCATCCAGGCACAGGCTCTGGCAAATTTATCTCAGGATGATATCATCGGAATATTCACACCCGACGCTATTTGTGCAGGTAACATCCAGATTGGAAATATCAGCGAAAACCTGGCATTTTACGCTTTCGCAGATGACCAGTTTACCAGCGAAACCGATGGATTCACCGATGGCCAGCCGATGATCTTCAAACTTTTCAGACCTTCAAGCGGCGAAGAATTTAACCTGGAAGTTGCTTACAATCCCGAAATGCCAAATAATGATGGACTTTTTGCCACCGAAGGAATTTCGGCCATCAAAGGTCTTTCGATATTAAATACCGGGCTTGCCAACGACTTTGCCAAAGGCTTGTACATCTATCCAAACCCGACAAATAGCAAAATCACCATTGGCGGAATTACCGGGATTGATGAGATTTTGGTGATGGCTTCCGACGGTGCGGTGGTGATGCGGATTAATCCTAAAACCGAAGGTAACCAGGTGCTGGATCTCTCAGTTTTGCCGGCTGGCATTTATGAAGTTCAGATTAGGACTGCCCAGGGAGTTGTTACACGAAAAGTTGTAAAAGGACTATAAACGCTAAGGTTTCATTGTATTATTTGACAAATTAGAAAGGGCATTCCTGAAAAGAGTGCCCTTTTTTATAATAAACTAAACCCTTTTTCCAGGAACTATAAAATCCTGAAAACGAATTTGTAACACTTCAATAATGACTCTTAAGACAAATCAGAATAAGGTTCCCTTATTATGGTTAAAATGTCATCATCAAAGACATCAACTGTTAAATTACTGTTAAAGATCCATGTTTACCTCCGCAACTGTCGTTATTCATATTTCTTAATGTACTTTTGATCTGGCATCTAACAGAAATGAATCATAAGATTTGGTTGGAATCTATTTTATCAATTACAGTACAAAAATTCCTTTTTTAAAATCCTTACAATCCAACCAGGATCAAACAAGTTGATTTGCTTCTTCTTATCAATATTATTTCTTTCACATAAAAAATTATAATCAGATTGTTCATCAAAATTTCGAGAAATGGTTTAATCGCAAAATACATCTATTTATCTAACTATTTAAGTTCATTTAAAACAAGCATCACATGAAAAAACAAGTACAATTTACCTTTTGGTTCCTGCTTTTTACAGCTTTATCAGGCAATTCGCTTTCCGCTCAAAATCAGGTTCCAGCTGTTCAAGAGCCGGTTTACTTTGATGTATCGTCACATTTGCAGGATATTTCTAGAAGACCGCCACTCCAAAATGACGCTTTGAATAGAAAACCAGTATTTGATTCACAAAGTGATAGTTCCTTTTTGTACCCCAGCGCTGAGCCTTTAAATGTTGACTCGTATTGTTCTGCATCCGGAGGTTGCGATGAACATATTTCACGGGTCAGGATCGGTACAATTGATAACATTACTACCTGCATGACGGGTTATGGCAATTACACCGGCCTCTCAACAAGCTTTCCGTTGAATGGCGCCCGGATTGTTACCATAAACAATGGCATTACCACTTACCCAGGTGATGAATGTGGTGTTTGGGTGGACTGGAACAGGGATGGCGATTTTACCGATGCCGGCGAAACCATCGCCGTTTCCGGTAGTCCCGGCACAGGACCATACACTGCCACAATTGACCCGCCGGCATCTGGGACAATTGGCGCATGTGTAATGCGGGTTCGGATTACCTTTAATAAAATACCGGATCCTTGTGGAATTGATCCCTATGGTGAAGTGGAGGACTATACCATAAACCTTACTCCGGAGGCTACTTACAATGAAT
>CAIYZW010000998.1 GCA_903930725.1 uncultured Bacteroidota bacterium | reverse complement strand
ATCATCCCGCGCAAAGAATTGTCCGCCAACTTACAGGCTGTGTTCTTTAACGAACAGTGGTAAGGCAAAAAAGCAAAATTCAATATCCAAAATCCAAAATCCAAATAACAAAAATCAACACTGTGGCTGCGCTCAGTGTCCAAAATCATCAATCTGAAATCATCAATCCGAAATCATCAATCTGAAATCATCAATCAAGAATCGTCCGGTTCTTCATGAGAAAGCGCTTTCCTTCGAAGCTGCGATTAAATGAATTTCAGAAAAAACTATAATTAACAAAGGTTTAAATTATTTTTGGAAAGGTTTTCGTACAGAATATTTGGTTATTCAGATCATAAAACTTTCATTATCAATATTTTTATCATAAAAGATAATTTATGAAGACATCAAAACACTGTCTCAGCTTCCTGGGAATTTTTTTACTTTTTGGTTTTTCGACGGCCTTTTCACAGGTAAATTTTACTTCATCAAACCTACCCATCGTGGTTATTGATACTGATGGCCAATGGATTCCTGATGAAGGCAAGATTAATGTTTTTATGGGCATTACCTGGGACGAGAACGGCGCCAGAAATTATTTTCCATCCACCTTTAATCACTTTGGTGGCATGGTGGGCATCGAGGTACGGGGATCGTCGTCGCAAATGTTTCCTAAAAAATCGTTCAGTGTCGAAATAAGAAATGTTTTAGGCGAAGATGATGATTTCCCCTTGCTGGGAATGCCTGCCGAAAGCGACTGGGTTTTGTATGCGCCCTACACCGATAAGTCGATGCTTCGCGATGTGCTGGCTATGAATATTGCCCGCGAACTGGGCTGGTATGCCAGCAGAACCAAGTTTTGCGAACTGGTGCTTAACGGAACTTATCAGGGCGTTTATGTGCTGATGGAAAAAGTAAAACGCGATGGCGGCCGCGTAAACATCAAAAAAATGGATAACGACGATCTTGCGGGCGATTCCCTCACCGGCGGCTTTATTGTCAAAATTGATAAATGGACAGGTGGAGCTTCCGATGGCTGGGCATCGCCATTTCCTCCATTTCCGGGAGCCTGGCAACAGGTTTATTACCAGTATCATTACCCGGCGTACGATGATATTGCGCAGGAACAGAAAAACTATATCCAGGATTATGTTTACCAGTTCGAAAATATGATGTACAACAACAGCGGCAACCCGGATGATTATCTCGGTTTTATTGAGGATAATTCGTTTATTGATTTTATGATCATTAACGAAATAGGAAAAAATGTTGACGGTTACAGGCTAAGCACTTTCCTTTATAAAGATCGCGAAAGTGAAGGCGGTAAGCTGGCTATGGGACCCATCTGGGATTTTAACCTGGCTTTTGGAAATGCTGATTATTACCAGGGATGGCTTACCAGCGGCTGGCAGTACGCCTGGCAGGATGGCGGCGACAGCTTTGCAAATCCGTTTTATTGGTCGAAACTGATGCAGAAAACCGGCTTCTACAACAAAGTACTTTTACGCTGGAACGAACTGAGGCAAACACTTTTAAGCAAAGATTCGATAAACGCATTTATCGATGCCCAGGCTTTGATGCTCGACGAATCGCAGGAGCGAAATTACCAGCAATGGCCCATCCTGGGACAATATGTGTGGCCAAATGCTTTTGTGGGTCAAACCT
>CAIYZW010000997.1 GCA_903930725.1 uncultured Bacteroidota bacterium | reverse complement strand
TCAGAAGTTGCCCATCAAAAAAAGAAAACCATTACTGCCGCAGTCTTTCCAACACCGGAAGTAGCACGTCGCATCGTGCGCCAGGATTGGACCAACTGGAACCTTGATGGCGTTTGCCCGATGATTTACCATGGTTTTTACAAAGAGCAGGTAAGCTGGATTGGTGATGCAGTTGCCGAGGGCGTGCACTTTTTATGCGGCCGGTTTCCACTCTACGCCGGTTTGTTCCTGCCCGATTTCAAATCGGAAAATGAGCTAACGCAAGGTATCACAACAGCCTTACAAAATGGTGCTTCAGGAATTGTCTTATTTGGGCAGGTTGATGAAAACGTCCTGAAAGTTTTTGAAAGTGCGCTTGCTGATATTGAGCTAAGATAGCTTTGATCGCAGGAAAATTTTCCAGTGTCCTAATAAAATCCAGCCTGATTTTACTTTACCACAATAGAAATTTAACCACAATAGAAATTTTGTTGAAAACATAATGATTGCGTTTCAAATCTTAAAAATACCGGATGATATTTATCTAATGTGCTGTAAAAATGTTGGCAGGTTCTTTTTCCTTTTTTCTTATGTGCCCTATTGTGCCTATTGTGGTTCAAAATTTTTGCAAGGTTTATTACAGAAAATCAGAATAAACACAACCATTTTTTCTATAATTCTCATAACTCTTCAACGCCCACCCCACCATCTCTTCAAAAGTCGTAAAATCAATTTGGTGGCCAAGCCATTGGCAAACAATGACGCGCTGATGGCAACTTTTGGTTTCGATACTTTCGAAAAATGCTTTATTTACGGTTGGGTCAACGGTTTCGTCTTTTGCGCCAATAACCACGAAGCGGGCTGGGCAAAGGCGGTTTGATATTTCGGGTAGATGTTTTTTAAACAAATCGCCAAAACTCATGGCCGGGTTGAAAAGCAGGCAGGGCAAACCCAGGTCTTCGGCAAGCCAGAACGCTGCATAGCCGCCCAGTGAGCTGCCAACCAGGAACTGTATGTTTTCGGTGATCGCGACATTTTTCAAAAACTGGTAGGCGTCAGGATTGTTGCGCCAATCAATGTGCGGGGCAATAACCTCAAGGCCGGCATTTCGGAGGACTTCAATTTTTTCAGGAACCGGAAAACTATCAAAACCGTGGATGTAAAGTGTTTTCAATCTTTGTTTTTTAAGGAAAGTTTGTGGAATTTATGATTTGTGATTGACTGCCAACTTGCCACTGGTAACTTGAAATTTGTGATTTGTGATTTGTGATTTGATTTTTCGCCCTGCTCTTTGCGCTCCGCGCTCTGCTCTTATTAAAGCTTTCCTCCCACCACAGCCGTTTTCTTGTATTTTTTGCTCCCGCCGTCCAAATCAAAAATCTCGATAAAAATGATATACATGCCGATGGGTGCTTTTTGGTTGTTGTCGCCGATGCCGTCCCAGGTAAAAACCCCTTCGGTTCCAAGAAGCTGATTGTTCACAAGTTTGCGGATGATCCTGCCGCGGGCATCAAAAACAGTGATGGTTCCCATATTTCCGGGGGCATCAAACTGGTAGGAAATATTCAGAAAATCGTCGGTTCCATCGTTGTCGGGCGAGAAAACTTCCGGTTGGAGGCTGATGGGATCAACCGCTTCGGCAATTTCGCCAAACTGAGAATTCTTATAACCCGGCGTGGCAAAGCCAACATCTTCGGCTGCCGAGTGCCAGTTGGTGAGATCTTCGGAAGGCCTGTAAAAATTGATCCGCTCAAGCGAAACGCCGTCAAACGAATTGAGTAAAGGAAAATGAAGTGCTTCACCGTAAGCAAAGCGGTCAATAATTTCGAGGCCTTTGGTAGCAAGAATTACAACGCCGGTATCATTATTATAAGATGGTAAAGATTCCATTTTAAGAAAACCATCGGGATTTGTGGTAAAATACTGCTGTTTTACGATGTCAGGATTGATGGACAGCACAAGGTATTCATCGGGAAAAAGCAAAAAACCTTCGGCTGAAATATTTTTTACAGAGGCAATTTCGCCAGTTAAGTCGTCTTCAGTAGCAAGAACCAGGTCGCCCAGGTTAATGATTTTTGTTGAGCGGTTATAAATTTCCACAAAATCAACGCCTGTAACAAAATCATCTTTTGGATTAAATAACACTTCGTTTATCACCACATCCCCGCTAAGGGCGGCCTCGGTAAGTCCAAATTCGACCGAAGGATTTTTGTCGGCAGGATTTCCGGCACAATCGGTAAAATCGCCGGTAATCGAAACCGAATAAACAATGCCCGCCTGAAGTGGCGCCGGCAGCAGGAGCAACACCGACGAATAATCGGGCGCCAC
>CAIYZW010000996.1 GCA_903930725.1 uncultured Bacteroidota bacterium | reverse complement strand
TGATGCCAGTTGCAAGCTGTGAAAGAATTTGTTAACAAAACTAAACCCAAATCCCTGACATTGGTAAATGAAATCAGCCATTGGGCTTTGAAGGCAGGAAGTAAAATAAGGAAATGCTAGAACCCGGAAAATCTGGGATTCATGTAAAAGCATTACAATCAAAAGCTTGCCATCATGAAAACCTTTACCACCCGTTAAATTAATTTTGGTTAGTTGTTCAAAATCTCTTCAACCGCCAATTTATAATAAAGATCACCTTTCATTTCATGGATTTCCACTGATGGTTGAAAAATCAATCCTTCAATCTGATCCTTGAAAAATTCCTTTACCAGTTCAAAAGCACCGGAACCAACTTCCTGTTTGCCTTCAAAAGGATGTTTATCGAGAACTTTAATCTGAAGATGAGCAAAAGCATGTTTTGGGTCGCCTTTGGAAATATAGAAATTATCATGGCAAATTGCCCTGCTTTTACAATTGAGCGGATTTACCATGAGTGAGCGCTCCAAAAGCTGATGAATCTGGCCGAATAATGAACCAAAATCCTTGTTAATCCTGATGTTTGAAGAATATTCGAGGGTGATGTGTGGCATGGATTGATGATATGTGATTGAAGATTTATGATTTATGATTTATGATTGAAATCTGTAGATTGATTTTTGAATTTTGAGATTTGAAATTTCTTATTAGTTATTCCTGGATAAATATAAACCTATCATTTCCGGCTGGTGCGAGGGTGTTGTAATTTGGATCGAAATGCATGTAAACGCCAGGACGCTGGCTTTGGGGGAAATTGCGAAACACATATTCGTTAATGAGGTAATCGAAAATATAGCCGGCATATTTTCGGCCAAGCACCTCAGCCAACGAATAAATGCTGCTGGTTTCCATCGGAAAAAGGTTGTATTTGTATTTGATTTCACCGGTGAAAATATTCTCGGCAAATTGTCCTTCAATCTGATCCATCACATAATGGCTGGTGTAAAGCAGGTTGTTCACAGCCTGAGAATCGTTTAATTTATTGATTTCGTACCAGTTGTTAATGTTGACTGTATTCAGATTAAAATCCTCGAAATAAACCACTGTATCATCAAAAGTTTCTTCGACATGATACTGGAAAATATCTTCTTCGATCTCGATTTGTGCAACCGAAACCTGGTAAAGTGAGCCTGTTTGAGCCATAAAATCGGTAAGCTGATCCATCACAAAAACGTTAATGCCAAAAGATTTTAGTTCGGCGGTGAGGGCTGTAAAATAGCTATCTAAAAATAATGAATCATCAATTTGCTTTAAAAACATACTGTTTTCGATGAGTGCCTGCTCCTGCCGGGAATTGCTCATTTGGTCGAAGCCTTTTATTTCCCATGATTTTTTGTTGGTTTTGAAGGTAAAATCAGGCTTAGAGAGCAGGATGGAAATGCTTTCGCGTTTTTCGAGAAAGGTTTTTGAAAGGCTGCGTTCGATGGTACACGACCCCAAAGTTAGCGCAATTAATACCAGCAAAATTCCCCAAAAACGCCTTGTCCTTTTCAAAAGTTTAATTTTGTATTAAAATATTCCCGGTTCATAAAACTGTGGCTACTAAAAATGAGTGGCTAAAAAGACAGGTTTCATCCATGTACAATTCAGCCACTTAAACATATGAAAACAAAATATTACCCTGCAAATTAACGGCATCATTTAAGCGATATTGTTTTGAAGCAATTCCTTGCCAAATGCTTTTCCAAAATTCACGGCATGTAAGGTTTCTTCTTCGTTGGGTGTAAATTTCACAAACATCCCTTCATCAAAAACCTTGAGTTTAAGTGCTTCTAAATTGGCTTTGATAATTGTCCTCGCTTCACCACTCCAGCCATAAGAGCCAAAAGCTGCAGCCAGCTTGCCTTTGTCGCGGATTGGGTTTATCATAGCAAAACATTTATAAACAGGCAATAAAATATTTTGATTTATCGTGGGCGACCCGATAACGTATGCCGAAGCGTGAGTGATTTTTTGTTCGAGTTCTCCCATCGGTGTCATTTCGATGTCGCAAACTTCAACATCAATATCACCGGCTTCTCGGATGCCTTCGGCAATCATTTCGGCAACCATGCCGGTTTTGTGATAAGCGCTTACAAAAGGCACAAATACCATCGGGCGCACAGGTCCTTTCAATGCTTCAAACGAATATTCTTTTGTGAGGGCAACATACTTTTTCCAATTTGTGCGCAGAATTGGGCCATGTCCGGTGCAGATAGTGTCAAAATCCAGTGACTCGATTTTTTCGATGGCTTTAATCATAAATTTGCTGAAAGGCTTCATGATCACATCAAAATAATATTTAAAAGCTTCGTGGTATTCGTCGAGGTTTTCAATCTGATCTTCGAACATAATTTCACTGCAAAAGTGCGCACCAAACGAGTCGCAGGTAAAGAGGAGTTTATCTTCTTTAAGATAGGTGTACATGGTGTCGGGCCAGTGCAGGTTGGGAGCACTGATAAACTGAAGTGTTTTATTGCCCAGGTCGAGCGTATGTCCGTCTTTAACAACCAAATTCGGGAATTCATTTCCCATAATATCCTTTAAATATCTGATGGCGTTACCCGTTCCCACCACAACAGCGTTTGGAGCAACCCTCAACAGATTTTTCAGGTTGCCCGAATGGTCGGGTTCGGTGTGGTTTAGCACGATGTATTGAATTTCGGAGGGATTGCAAACCTGTTCAATCTTTTTTAGAT
>CAIYZW010000995.1 GCA_903930725.1 uncultured Bacteroidota bacterium | reverse complement strand
CACCGAAACCATTACGAAGATCGAATCCAGACACCTCGAACTGATTGAGGATTTGATTACCGACGACCATAAAATAGATTTGCTCGATCGCGTCAAAACCGATTTCATCGAACTCGAGAGCATTTGCCGGGCTGTTTTTCTGTTAAAAGAATTAACCCCCCGAACCCTCGACAGCATTGTAAGCCACGGCGAATTTCTTTCGTCAATGATCATATCAAAAGCTTTTGAATCAAATCAGATTCCGAATATCTGGATGGATTCGCGCAAACTGATTCGTACAAATTCCAACCACGGCCTGGCAACCCCGGAAATGTCCATCACCACCGATCTTGTGCAGACTTTTATCAGCAATAATCCTTCGGATTTGTACCTGGCTCCGGGTTTCATAGCCAGCGATAACGCAGGAATAACAACCACCCTCGGCCGGGGTGGTTCCGATTTTTCGGCATCCATCTTTGCGGCAGCAACAAACGCTGATATGCTCGAAATCTGGACAGATGTAAGCGGCATGATGACCGCCGACCCGCGGGTTGTTAGCAATGCCAGGGCAATTCCGTACATTTCGTACAAAGAAGCCATGGAATTATCGCACTTTGGCGCAAAAGTTATCTATCCGCCAACCATCCAGCCGCTGATGAGGCGCAATATTCCCGTAAGGATAAAAAACACCTTTGCACCCAACGATTTCGGCACATTGATCGAAACAAAGGTTGATGAAGACAAGCAAATTGTGAGGGGCATTTCGAGCATGAACAAAATAGCCTTTATGAGCCTCGAAGGGAGTGGAATGATTGGTATTCCGGGCTTTTCGCGACGGCTCTTCGGAGCTTTGGCCAATCATCAGATTAACGTGATTTTGATTACTCAGAGTTCGTCGGAACATTCGATTTGCGTGGCCATTGACGAAATAAATGCGCAGCGGGCCAAAAATGCTGTTGACGCCGAATTTGCTTTCGAAATTGCAAGTTTTATAGTTGAACCGCTAAATCTGGAAACAGGCCTTTCGATTATTGCGCTTGTTGGCGATAACATGAAAAATCATCCCGGCATCAGCGGCAAAATGTTTGGCGCGCTGGGGCGCAACAGCGTTAATATTCGTGCCATTGCCCAGGGTTCGTCCGAGAAAAATATTTCGGCTGTAATCAGCACCGCCGATGTTTCAAAAGCGATAAACGTGCTTCACGAAGCGTTTTTTGAAGCTTCTTATAAACAAATCAACCTCTTTATTACAGGAGTGGGGAATGTTGGAAGCCGCCTCATGGAGCAGTTGAAAGATCAGCAGCAGTACCTACTCGAAAATTTCAGGTTACAGCTTCGTGTGATTGGCCTGGCCAACAGCCGTAAAATGGTCCTCGACGAACAGGGCATAAACCTGAGCCAATGGAAAAAAAGTGTCGAAAACGGAACCGAAATGCAGCTCGATGATTTCACAGCTTTCATTATTTCCAGAAATTTACGGAATTCGATATTTGTGGATGTCACTTCCAGCATCCAGGTGGCTGGCATCTACGAAGATCTTTTACGAAAAAGTATTGGCGTGGTTGCCTGTAACAAAATTGCAGCTTCATCGGCTTATCAAAACTACAAAAACCTGAAGCGGTTAGCCCAGGAATTTAATACTTCGTACCTCTTCGAAACCAATGTTGGGGCAAGCCTCCCCATTATCGGGACATTGAACGACCTGGTGCGCAGTGGCGACAAAGTGCAAAAAATTCAAGCGGTACTTTCGGGCACCTTAAATTTTGTTTTCAATATTTATGATGGAACAACTCCGTTTGCCGCGGTTGTAAAAAGGTCGCAGGATGAGGGCTATGCCGAGCCAGACCCACGGATTGACCTCTGCGGGACCGACGTAATGCGAAAAATTCTCATCTTAGCCCGTGAAGCGGGTTTTGTTTTGGAAATGGAGGACATCACCAGCGAATCTTTCCTGCCCGAATCGTGCCTTGCCGGCGACGTACCTGATTTTTACAGAGAACTTGCAAAAAATGAAGCCCACTTTAGGTCGCTTTATGATGAAGCCACAAAACGGGGCTGCAAACTAAAATTTGTAGCAAGCCTCCAAAACGGAAAGGCTTCTGTCGGGCTACAGCAAATCGGGAAAGAACACGACCTGTACCATCTTTACGGGAAGGATAATGTTGTGCTTTTCTTTACCGACCGTTATGTTGAGCAACCTTTGGTCATCAAAGGTGCCGGCGCCGGCGCCGATGTAACCGCCTCCGGAATATTTGCTGATATTATGCGGGCGGCGAGGGTGTAAACCGGCAGTATTCCCGGAAGGGATGGATTTATTGGTGATAAATCAAATTTATTTCGGAAAGTTCCTGTCCGATTTGATGAATACCACTTAATATTTTTTCGGTTTGCTCCTCGGATGGTTTTTTATGCCCCCGGATATATTGCGACAATAGAGTGGGGTTCATGCCAATTCGTTTGGCTAAAATCCTAGAGTTTAAAATATTGTAATAATCAAAAAACTGCTTGAAATCCAATTCAAGCTTTATGTCTTGCTGCCGGAGTTCGATGTTTTCATCTTCAAAATACAAATTAGCAGCTTCCAGCGCATTTTGAAGCAATTCAGGAATGGTTCTGCCGGTAGTAAAAATGGGATAATTATCCGAAAATGCCGAAAAGCCGGTATCAGTCTTCTCAACAACCATACGTATTTGATTTTCTGAATTTTTCATACCACAAACTTTTAAACTACCTCAATCCTGCGTCTTTCAGTATTTTTAACTCCAACCCCCGGCCAACCTCCTGGCTTCCAGGGTTCGGCATTATCACAACTCCAGGCTTAATATTGTGTCGCATTTTTATGTGTGAACCTTTCTGTGTGACAGGATACCAGCCATCATTTGTCAAAATCCTGTATAGTTCCGAACATTTCATCCGATAAAAATATGATGCACAAAAGTAAATAATAATTGACCTGAGCGCAAATTTTTCTGTAGATTATTGCTGTGTTTCAACACAGCACATGGCTCATTTTCCAAAATATGACACCCCGCCCCCAAAAATCTCACGCTGGGTAGGTTTTACCAATCAAAAAGCATCATTTACAGGCTTTCTATTAGCTGAAAGTATTGCCGATACTGCATTTCAGGGGACGGCAGGTGGATGGTTTTGGGTGCAGAATACAAGTTACTTCGCCAAATCTTTCGCTTTAACCCTTACGATTTTTCCATTTCTGGAAATCACCAATTCCCCATCTTCTTTTTGTTTTGAAATCAGCAGGCGGCTGTATGAAAGCTCAATGCCCTTGAGAATCTTAGCACGTAATTCCTTGATATTTTCTTTTG
>CAIYZW010000994.1 GCA_903930725.1 uncultured Bacteroidota bacterium | reverse complement strand
TGGCTGATTCGGTGGTAATGATTTTTGCAAAGATTCCGATTTTTGTAGGTTTTATGCTCATTTTTATTCCGGTTATCATTACCAATATTATGCTTACGGGCAAAGTAAAATGGTATTTTCCAGCTTTTTTGATTGTGTTTGTTTTGGTTACGGTAATTGGCAATTTCATTTACATTACTAATCGTAAAAATATCTCGGACCTTTTGTTCATATTTTTGCTCATTACCTCCTATTATTTTTACATACAGCAAGCCGAAAGACTCTCGCGGCGGACAGTGTATGTATTTTATGTAGTTGCATTTTTACTTTTCAGTACCACTTTTATTGGATATAATTCTGATTGGTGGTCGGTAATGGAAAGCAGTAATGTCGAAAATCTTTCGGCTTTAACCCAAAATCTTTCAAGTGAACAATTAGCAGCATTGGGCATTGGAACCTCCACTTTTCAGCCTGCACCAATTGATCAGACATCTCCAAACAGAAACATCGAATACCAGCGCAAATACAACAACGGGTTATACAGACTACCGCACGTTGCTTCGTATTTTTTCGGTTTTTTATTTTTATTTTTCGGATATCAGTTTCAACGATTTAAGAAGTACATCAGCCTTGTGCTGGCAGCTGCGGCCTTTTTTCTTATGATCTTCACCGGTGTCAGGACCTTACTTGTTGCCATTTTTATGGCGATGTTGTTATTTTCGATGTATCGCAGATTTTTTAAATTTGGTTTAGCACTGATTGCAGTGGGATTGCTGATTTTTATTTTTCGCCAGTCATTATTTGGTTTTTCCAAACACATATTTTTAGGACAATACTTCTCGATGCTGATTACAGCATCCGACAACTACTTGCGGTTCTCGAGAGCAGTTATCTGGCAATCGTGGTGGTACGAAATGACCCATTTTGCCTGGTTTAACTGGTTAATCGGGAAAAGTTATTTCATGTCAATCATTGCAAATGCCGAAAACATAAAATGGGCTGATTGGTTTCATAACGACTTTCTCTCGATAGTTTACACCTACGGCATTGGTGGTTTGGTGCTTTACACCGGCCTTTTTTACAAAATTTTTAACGACAATAAAGCATTGATCAAAAATAACTTCTTCCTGTTTACTTTTTATTTTTCGATGCTTTTTGCCGCCATCATTAACGGTTTTTATTATTATTACCCGATTTTTCTTATGTTTTTGTTCGTGATGATGCTCAAACAGGAAAAAGAAAAAACAGTATTGCAATGAAAGTCGGAATAATCGGATCGCGTGGAATTCCGAACAATTATGGCGGATTCGAGCAATTTGCCGAATATTTGTCGCTTGGTTTGAAAAAACGGGGTATCGAGGTGTGGGTTTACAATTCGCACAATCATCCCTTTAAAGGAAACACCTGGAACAACATAAACATCATTCATTGCTTCGATCCCGAAGACAGGATTGGAACTGCCGGGCAGTTTATTTACGACCTGAACTGTATTCTCGACAGCCGGAAGCGGCAATTCGATTGCCTCCTGCAATTAGGCTATACCAGCAGTTCGGTGTGGCAATGGCTTTTACCGAAAAAACCGGCAATAGTCACAAACATGGATGGCATCGAGTGGAAGCGCAGCAAATACTCACCACTGGTAAGGAAATTCCTGAAGTATGCCGAAAGGCTCGCCGTAAACAGCAGCGATGTGCTTGTTGCCGATTCAAAAGCCATCGCCGATTATCTGAAATCGGAATACAGTCAGGAATCGGTTTTTATTCCTTACGGAGCCAAGGTTTTCGATAATCCGTTGATTGCCGGATTAAAAGAATTTAGGGTGGAAGCGGGAAAATACTTTTTATTAATTGCCCGGCTACAGCCGGATAATCATGTCGAGGAAATTATAAAAGGAGTAATCGGATCGGGTACCAGTTTCCCGTTGTTGGTTGTTGGAAATACCGGCAACAAATTTGGCCAGTACCTCGTAAATAAGTATAAATCAGCGGTAATCAGGTTTTGTGGGGGCATTTTTAATGCCGGAATGTTGGATAATCTGAGGTTTTTTTCGGCTTTGTATTTTCATGGTCATTCTGCTGGCGGAACAAATCCTTCATTACTTGAGGCCATGGCGGCATCGGCGCAGGTTTGTGCACACGATAATCCTTTCAACCAGTCGGTTTTGGGTGCAAATGCTTTCTATTTTAAGGATGAAAAGGACATTGCCGGATTAATCGGATCAGGAAATTACAGGTCAGAAAGTCGAAAATTCATCGAAAACAACCTGGAAATCATTACAAAACAATATTCGTGGGATCAGATTATTCAGGCATATTATCAGCTTTTTTTGAAAACAGAAAAATGAATTTGTTTGGTATCGAAATCAAGGTTTAATTTTGCTCCGAAAAAAACATAAATTTTGTCAGTAAAATATTCGCGTTACATACCGGCCATTTCAATTGCCGGCGATTTTGTGGTTTTAAACCTGCTTTTTGTTGCAGGATTTTGTTATTTCTTTCCGCCAGGCG
>CAIYZW010000993.1 GCA_903930725.1 uncultured Bacteroidota bacterium | reverse complement strand
GTGATGTGGTATTCCTACGTCAGCGATCAGAGTAACCTTTTGGCGCTTTCGATTGATAAAGTTAAGGAGATTATCACCACCAACCGAAGCGGAAAATATCCCGTTTCACTGGAAGATCTGGCGATAAAGCGTGAACAAAAAGCCGACTTTGGAAGCTCCGCCATCGAAGAAGAGGACATCAACCGCTTCGATAAAAAAGACAATAAGTCAAAAAACAAACGCCCTAACCAACGTAACGATCAGCGCAACAACCAACGCAATGATCAGCGCAATAACCAACGCAACGATCAACGCAATAAACCAAATGATGACCAGCGCAATAAACCGAATAATGACCAGCGCAAAGATCAGAGCAGCTAATAAACCCAAAGGCTTTGCATTTGTTAAACTGCAAAGCCTTTTTTCATGAACACGAAAACCAGTAACACTCCGGTTATTTTTTTTGATGGGATTTGCAACCTCTGCAACGCATCAGTCATTTTTATCATCCGCCACGATAAGCGAGGCCATTTTAAATTTGCTTCCCTGCAATCAGATTTTGCTAACGACTTTCTCAAAAAGCAAGGTTTGATGGCCGATGATAAAAATTTGCCGGATAGCCTGGTTTTGGTTCAGGAAAACCGGATTTATTTTAAATCGGAAGCAGCCCTCGAAATTGCGAAGCAGTTATCCGGAATTTGGAAAGGTCTGATTATTTTCAGGATTATTCCGCGTCCTTTGCGCGACAGGCTCTATGATGTCGTTGCCCGAAACCGCTATAAATGGTTTGGGAAAAGGCAATCATGTATGGTTCCCGTACCTGAAATTTCTGAGCGGTTTCTTTGATAGTTTGCGACTTACACCTTATGACTTACGCCTCATGCCTTACGCCTTATGCCTTGCGCCTTCCTATTCCTCCGCCGTTGCCTTCCCAGGATAAAGTTGTTTAATGTATTTTAGAGATGGCGAAGGCACGAATGGCCCCAAACCAAGCTGATCCCACTTTTCGTCAACTATTTTTATGGTTTCCTCGTTTTGGGTAACCGTATTTGGCCAGTTCCGGTCGAAACCATCCAGGGCTTTGTATTTGCGGGTTCCATCAATGGCGAGGCCATAGAATTTATCACCGTTTTCGTCGTCGGTAAAAAAACAATCGCGGGCAGGGTCAATATTGTTGGCCACACGCCAGGTAACGTCGGCAAAATCATCAATATCGAGAATGTGCTCGGTGTAAATAATGAATTTGATGTTTCGGATAAGCCCAGTCTCCATCAGGGTTTTATGTAAAATCCGGATATGATTTTTACGGTCCTTCTTTACCGAAATAATAAGGAAGCCCTGGTTTTTCAAAGTTTCGTTTATCTGCACAACTTCGGGATAATTTTTAAGAATGGCCGCTGTTCCGACTTTGATTAAAACATCCGTTACAAGTCTTTCTTCGACTTCGTCGGGATATTTATCGGTGGCATCAATGCCCAGTTTGCCGCCGTAAGCAAACTTTTTGCTTGCATGATCGAGCACGTCAGCAGGGCCTTTTGCTATAAAAATGTCATTTTCGGGATCAACAGTCTGGCTGATTACTTTCATCACCTCGCGGTAATCCGAAATATCAATGTTCCGGTCAATCACAATCATCACTTTATTAAACATCATCTGGCCGGCACCCCAAAGCGAATGCGCCACCTTCCGGCCCTGACCGGCATACGATTTTTTAATTTTTACGATGGTGATGTTGTGAAAAACACCTTCCACCGGCATGATCATGTCTTCGATTTCGGGAAGCATAGTCATTTTAATCGGGCTTAGGAAAATCCTTTCGGTGGCTTTGCCAAGCCATTCGTCCTCCATCGGTGGCACACCGACAATGGTGGTTGGGTAAACAGCATCTTTACGATGCGTGATGCAGGTTACATGAAATTTAGGGTAATAATCGGCCAGCGAATAAAAACCGGTGTGGTCACCAAACGGACCTTCAAAAATAAAATCTTCGGCTGGGTCAACAAATCCTTCGATAACGAAATCGGCATCAGCGGGCACTTCCAGGTCGTTGGTGATACATTTTACCAGTTCAACTTTTTGCTTGCGAAGGAAACCGGCCAGCAAGTATTCGTCAAAATTATCGGGCATGGGCGCGGTTGCAGCGTATGTGTAAACCGGGTCGCCGCCCAGAATTACAGTTACCGGCATCTTTTTCCCAAGCTTTTTGTAGGCATTAAAATGTCTGGCAGAGTTTTTATGTAGCTGCCAGTGCATGCCTGTTAAATCTTTACCAAAAACCTGCATCCGGTACATGCCCACATTGCGGGTTCCGGTTTCGGGATCTTTGGTATGAACAACCGGTAAAGTGATGAAAGGCCCGCCATCATGTGGCCAGCAGGTAATTACAGGAAGTTTCGTGAGGTCGGGCTCGGGCATGATAACTTCCTGGCAGGCACCCCGTCCTTTGATGGATTTTGGCATCCACGAAGCAATCTGGCCAAGCGCAGGCAACATTTTTAGTTTATCGAAAAGTGTGATTTTTGGTGTCGAAAAATCTTTTAACAGGCTGAGGATTTCGTCGGCAAAATCATCAAATTTATTGATGCCCAAAGCCAGGCACATCCGCTTTTCGGAGCCGAAAGCATTGATTAATACCGGGAAATTATAACCTGTGTTTTCGAACAGAAGTGCCGGTCCGCGGTTTTTACTAACACGGTCGGTAATCTCCGAAATCTCGAGAAATGGGTCGGTAAAAGTTTTAATTTTCACCAATTCGCCGGATTTTTCGAGTTTATCTATAAATTTGCAAATATTTTTATAAGCCATGTCGAATGGTTTTTTCTAAGTTTAAAATAGTTGAACAAATGATATTTCGATTTGTTGTGAATCGAAAAAATACAAAATTAATTTAATCATGAATAAGAACACAGGAATTACAACTTTCAAAGGAAACCCGCTCACGCTGTTGGGCGACATGGTAAAAGCCGGCGACACTGCCCGCGATTTTACTGTTTTGGCAAACGATCTTTCGCCCGTTAAGTTGAGCGATTACAGCGGAAAAGTCCGCATTTTGTCCATTGTTCCATCTGTTGACACAGGCGTTTGTGCTGCACAAACCCGCAAGTTCAATGTCGAAGCAGCCGAGCTTGGCGACGTAGTTATTCTCACCATTTCGATGGATCTTCCTTTTGCACTTGGCCGCTTTTGCGCTGCCGAAGGAATTGATAAAGTTAAAACTCTCTCCGACCATAAAGATGCCGATTTTGGAACCAAATATGGTTTTCTTATCGAAGAACTCCGGTTGTTGAACCGCGGAATTGTAGTTGTTGATAAAGCCGGAATCGTTCAGTATGTTGAATATGTGAAGGAAAACACTTCACATCCCGATTACGACAAAGCCATCGAAGCTGCAAAAAAGTTTGTTTAAATATTGAAATTTACAATTCTGTTTCGGCTGTTTGTGCAAGGTAAAGCCATTAGAACAATGGCATTTACCTATGCTTGTATTTTATTTGAAGAAGGAGCTTTCCTGACTTCAAAGCCGTTGTTTTTTTATCGAAATAATCCAACAGCATTTCATCAAATTTCCATGCTTCCTTCAGGCTAAATAGTTGCTAATAATTTCCAAAAATCTATCCATCAGGTTTCATTTCTGTTAAATGTGTTTATTTGAATTAATATTATGAAGAATTTTAATGTTGTTATTACAGGAACAGGTAGTTACATTCCTACCGAAATAGTTACAAACCAGGATTTTGCCGACAACGAATTTTATGATGCCGGTTCTAAAGCTGTCGAATCAACACACGAAG
>CAIYZW010000992.1 GCA_903930725.1 uncultured Bacteroidota bacterium | reverse complement strand
TTAAATTTTGAATCGTATGAATTTTCAACAAAATCAGGGCTATTTTGATGTAACACGCCAACAGGCCGATAGCCTTACTTTTAGCAGAACATTTTTGAGCAATGTTTTTTCGTGGATGTTTTTGGGACTGCTTTCCACAGCCGGAACTGCTTACATTTTCTCAGGCAGCGAGACTTTAATGTCGTTGCTGGTAAGCGAAACCGGCATGACAGGGCTGGGATGGGTGGTAATGTTAGCGCCTTTGGGCTTTGTTCTTTTGTTGTCGTTTGGTTTTAATAAACTCTCCTCGGCTGCAATGATTATCCTGTTTATGGTTTATGCAGTTTTGATGGGAATGAGCCTTAGTTTTATTTTCCTGGCTTATAGCCTGGGATCTATTGCCAGCACTTTTGCAATAACTGCCGGAATGTTTGGCGCCATGGCTCTGCTGGGTTACACCACCAAAACCGACCTTACAAAGTTTGGTTCAATCCTGATAATGGCTTTGGTAGGCATTGTAATTGCCAGTTTTGTAAATCTTTTGCTGCTCAAATCGAGCATGTTCGATTATGTTATCAGCCTTCTTGGGGTTTTGATTTTTACCGGACTTACAGCTTACGACGTTCAAAAACTAAAACGCATCGGAAGTGGCATGGAAGAAGGGTTGGAATCAACACGAAAACTCGTGATTATGGGAGCGCTTACCCTTTACCTCGATTTTATCAACTTGTTTTTATTTTTATTAAGATTCTTGGGAAACCGTAGATAATTCACCTTTAAATTAATACTATGAAAGCTTATGTTTTTCCCGGACAGGGCGCTCAATTCGTTGGAATGGGCAAAGATTTATTTGAAAAATATCCGGTAGCCAAAGAATTATTCGAAAAAGCCAATAAAATATTGGGCTTTAAAATTACCGAACTCATGTTCGAAGGCACCGACGACGACCTCCGCCAAACAAAAGTTACCCAGCCAGCCATCTTTTTACATTCGGTCATTCTTGCAAGGATTTTAAAAGACAGCTTTAAACCCGATATGGTTGCCGGCCATTCTCTGGGCGAATTTTCGGCATTGGTGGCAAACAAGGCCTTATCGTTCGAAGATGGGTTAACACTGGTTTCGAAACGTGCCATGGCCATGCAGTTGGCCTGCGAAATGGAACCTTCTACAATGGCTGCCATTCTTGGTCTTGACGATGCCATTGTTGAGAAAATCCTTAAAGGAATTAAAGAAGTTGTTGTTCCGGCCAATTACAACAGCCCCGGACAATTGGTTATCTCGGGCTCTGAAGCCGGCATTGCCATTGCCTGCGAAAAGCTTAAAGAAGCCGGAGCAAAACGTGCACTTCCTTTAAAGGTGGGAGGAGCTTTCCATTCACCACTCATGGAGCCTGCACGCATCGAACTTTCAAAAGCTATCGAATCAACAAAATTCAGCCGTGGTATTTGCCCAATTTATCAAAATGTTACTGCTCAGCCAGTTAACGATCCTGTAATTATCAAAGCTAATCTCATTGCGCAACTCACCGCACCTGTTCGCTGGACACAGATTATGACCAACATGATTGCTGACGGTGCAAAAACAGTGATAGAAGTTGGTCCTGGGACAGTTTTACAAGGGCTTTTTAAAAAACTCGACCGAAACATTGAAGCCTTCAGCGCTGCAATTCCTGAATAAAATTAAGGCCGTCAATTAAAACTGACGGCCTTTTTTAAATTAGAGTTTTGCGTTTAGTAGTTTCCCCGAATTAATAAGTTTTTCGAGATAATGCTCAAACCGGGCATTTTGCAAGGCTTCCAGATAAATCAGATTGTGCAAATCGCTGCCGGCAAAATCAATCATTTCTTTGTCAATGAAAGTTTCGGCCATTTTTTTTACTTCAATCGAGTAATAACCTGTAAGTGAAATTGTATTAAGCTGGAACAAAATTCCCCGATCCTTTAATTCTTCGTATTTGGAAAAATTCCTGTACCAATAGGAATACCTTTCGGGATGGGCAAGAATTATGTTGAAACCTTCAATTTGTAATTCAAAAAAGAAACGTTTCCAGTTTGGATGCTCATTGAAATACGAAAACTCAACCAGGAGATATTTATCGCCAAAAGTAATCAGATCACCACTTTTATACTTTGCTTCAAATTGATCATCAATAAGATACTCGGCAGCAGCATCAATCTGGATAGATATGTTTTGCTTTTTTAGTTCCCGCCGGATTTGCTCAAGGCCTGGCAGAATATTTTGCCTGGAATTTTTATAAAAATCTCCCTGGATATGCGGTGTTGTGATGAGTTTTTGATAGCCGAGTTGGGCCAGTCCGGTGATTAATTCTATTGATTTATCAAGTGATTCGGCTCCATCATCAATTCCAGGTATTAAGTGAGAATGCATGTCGGTCTTAAGTACCGATAGATCAATAGGTTTGGTGAGTTTTGATGAGGAAAAGAGATTCTTAAATATTTGCATTCCAATCTGCGGGATTTGTTAGCGGCAAAAATACATTTTATCCTTAAAGTTCAGATTAAAAGCAACAGATATATTTTGGAAATGTAAATAAAACATTTTTTTTTAACGATTTTGAATCAGCCGGATTTTTTGGATTAAATTTGTTTCATTAAAAATGTAAGTAACAATTAATATTTTCAAATAATTTAAAAAATCATTGTATGAAGAAAATTTCCTTTTTTGCATTGTTAATGTGCTTGGTTTACATGTCGTACGGACAAGTTTACATGTCACAGGATTTTAGTGGTGGCCAGATGCCACCTACCGACTGGACAATTGACGGGCTTCCTGCCCAATGGTCAATTAGCAGTGGAAATGAAGCTGGTGGTACTGCTCCCGAAGGCATGTTTACCTGGGTAAATTCGGTTGCGACTACACGGTTGATTTCACCAGTAGTTGATTTATCTGGTTTAGCTTCGGTAAAACTATCTTTCAGTCATTTTTACGACGATTATACCGGCGTTGGCCCGTTGCTTGGGGTTGCTGTTAAGCATGGCGGCGGCGATTGGACATCAATCTGGGAAATAAATCCGGTTGCCAATGTCGGTCCCGAAACAGTTATTATTGATTTGGTAGATTTTAATTACACGGATTATCAGATTTCATTTTATCTGGATGGCAATATGTTCAACATTGATTACTGGTATGTTGACGAAATTTTGCTTTATAACCCACTCGATCTGGATGCTGAGTTGAAATCAATTAAACTTCCTACCTATGTCGAACTTGGAAGCACGGCTACATTAACCGGCACAGTAAAAAATCTGGGGTTAAATAACATTACCTCATTTGATGTAGCTTATACAGTTGGCGGAGGTGCTCCGGTGGTTTATCCGGTTACAGGGGTTAATCTGGCGTTAGGCGAAGCGGTTGATTTTACGCATGGAACACAGATAAATTTCGCTGAAATCGGAACTTTCGAGGTTGTTGTGACCATCGAAAACGTGAATGGTAGTGAAGATGAAAATCCGGCAAATAATACTTTGTCGAAGTTTGTGGGGGTTCTACCGTATGTTCCGGCTAAAAAAGTATTTGCCGAAGAAGCCACCGGAACGTGGTGCGGCTGGTGTGTACGTGGAATTTGTTTTATGGATTACATGGCCGAAACTTATCCCGAAACCTGGATTGGTGTTGGTGTTCATAATGGCGACCCAATGGTTGTTCCGGCTTATGATGCAGCAATTGGTGACATTATTCCTCAATTCCCTGGATATCCAAGTGGAACACTCGACAGGGCAGGTGATAATTTCTGGGATCCTGAAGATTTTGAAGCAGGATATCTCCAGCGCATGGAAGCTCTCTCACCAGCCTCGATTGATATTGCCAATTACACCTGGGATCCGGTAACCCGGGTTGTTACCTTCGACCTTCGCTCTGAGTTTATTGTTGATATTTACAGCGAACTAAGGTTTGGTGTTGTAATAACAGAAGACAGCCTTTGGGGAACAACATCCCAGTGGAACCAGGCTAATTATTATGCCGGCGGTGGAAATGGCCCGATGTGCGGATTTGAAACCATGCCTTCAACAATTCCTGCGGCACAAATGCATTACGACCATGTTGCACGTGCGATTCTGGACACTCCTTACGGCACAGTTGGCAGTCTGCCTTCACCAATCCTTGCAGGCTCAACGCATTCGTACAACTACACGTACACCATTCCTCAGGAGTGGAATTATGATAAAATTACCTTTATCGGGATTTTGATTGATATGTCGACCGGTGAAGTGTTGAATGCCAATAATGTGATTGATCCTTATCTTGGAATTGATCATTTGAACATGGATGCCAACGTTGGCATTTATCCAAACCCATTTAACAACATCACCAACATCGTTTTCTCGATAACCAAACCTGAAATGGTAAAAATTGATGTTTACAATTTGCTTGGTGGTTTGGTTTATAGTGAGGCAGCAAAACAATATCAGGGTGGTGAAAACAAAATTCAGTTCTCGGGTTCAAACCTCGAAAACGGAGTTTATTTCATCCAGCTTACCATTGGTGAGCGGACTTACATCCAAAAAGTATCGGTGATCAAATAGAAATTTTCAGGATTTCCTGATACAAAAAACGACCGGTATTTTTATCGAAATACCGGTCGTTTTATTTAACGAAAAACCATTTCAGCTCATCAACGATTTACGTATTGTTCTTCGTAATATTTCTGGTAATCGCCCGAAGTTACATTTTCGAGCCATTCGGCGTTTTGGAGGTACCAATCCACGGTAAGTTCGAGGCCTTCTTCAAATTGTAGTGAAGGTTTCCAGCCTAATTCTTTTTGAAGTTTTGAACT
>CAIYZW010000991.1 GCA_903930725.1 uncultured Bacteroidota bacterium | reverse complement strand
TGTTTGGCCATCGGTTCGTTCTGAACACTGATGCCCCACACCGGGATCCCTTCGGCTTCGTACGCCTTGATGAACTTTACAAAATAATCGGACCAGGTTTGATAAAAAGCCGGCTTCAGCTTTCCGCCCTGCAACATGTTGTTGTTGTCCTTCATCCATGCCGGCGGGCTCCACGGACTGGCGTACAACGTGAGTTTGCCCCCGGCTGCCGCGATGGCCTGTTTGATGAACGGGATCCTGAATTTACGGTCGTGGTCGATGCTGAAGGTTTTTAATGCGGCATCGTTTTCATCCACATAAGTATAACTTCCGCTCGAAAAATCGCAACTGTGGATGTTGGTCCGCGCCAATGTATAGCCAATTCCCTTTTGCGGATCGAAATATTGCTGCATGATTTCCTGCTGTTTTTCCTTGGGCATTTTCGCAAACGTTTCGGCGGATGCATCAGTCAGGGCGGCGCCGATTCCGATGAAAGTCTGGAAAGTTTTGCCAGGATCCACGAAGATACACGGCTGCGTTTCAAATGGTTGGCCAAAATCAGCCAGTTTCATGGTTTCAGTCGCGGAAATCCTGAACTTCGTATTTTCCGCGGTGGTGTAAACCGTTATTTTTTTGCCTGAAGGTGGAACAGGGTCAATCGGGGAATTGTCAGCAATTACTGCCGTTGTTGTAAGTGCCCAGGATAAAACAGTCAGAGGAATGAAATTTTTCATGTAGTAATCATTTATAATGGTGTTTGAATAAATTTCCGAAATGATCCGTTTAATGGATTTCATGGTTCCTGATTTAAATTACGAATTTCTGATTCTACCAGTTGCTTTAAAACACTGAGATTTGGCAGTTCCAGCATATATTTACTCACAAAGACTTCGTGGGAAAGCCCCCCCGTTGCATACTCAACAAGCGAATCGTCTTTTTGGGCGCAAAGAATAATACCAACAGGAGGATTTTCGCCTTCTGAGATTTCATTTTTTCGATAATAATTGAGATACATATTCATCTGCCCTGCATCGGCATGACCGAATGCCCCAATTTTTAAATCAAGTAAGATATGGCATTTAAGAATGCGGTGATAAAAAACAAGGTCAATACGGTATGGGGTATTATTAAGCATTATTCTTTTTTGACGCGCTTCGAAACAATAACCCCTGCCCATTTCGATTAAAAATTGTTGTAAATGGTTTAAGAGGGCTTCTTCAAGATCAGATTCGTTGTATTCCGGTTTTTCTTCTAATCCCAGAAATTCAAGCACGTAAGGATTGCGGATGATTTCGGAAGGGAATGTGGGAAGATTGTCTTTAATTTTGGCAATAACCGTCTGTTTATCTTTCGATAATCCTGTACGTTCAAACAAAAGAGTGCTCATTGCCCGTTTCAGATCCCTAACTGTCCAATTGTTTTTTATGGTTTCTACCTCATAAAAAACTCGTTTTAATGAAGTTTCAGCTTTTAACAACTCAATAAAATGAGAGAAATGCAAATTCGTAATTATTTTTTCGGGAGGTAAGGAAGGGATTTCGTCTGTTTCCGCTTTTGCGG